>JAAXGS010000009.1 GCA_012271225.1 Dehalococcoidia bacterium
TGGAGCGAGGAGTTCTTTGAGGATGTGCGCGTGCCCTCACGCTACCTGCTTGGCGAGGAGAACCGCGGCTGGTACGTCATGGCCGCCTCCCTCACCGCGGAACGGGTGGAGATCGGCTCGCCGGCGGCCCTGCTGCGGGAATGGGAGCGGTTTACGCGATTCGCGCGGACACACAGGGTGAACGGCGGCACGCCGCTGGATGACCCCATTCACCGAACGATATTGGCGGACATTCGCGTGAAGCTGGCGGTGTTCCGGGCCATCTGCTGGCAGGGGGCATGGGAGAGCCGCCAGGGCGCGGACGTGTCGCGTGTCGCGTCGATCTCGCGCATTCTCTCCGGAGAGTTGGTGCAGGAGTTGTGGCGCGGCTTTACGCGGATCATCGGCGATGCGGCGTTGGTGACGCCGTACGGCGCGCCGTGGGCGCCGATGGAGGGTTTCATCGGCGTCAACGCCCTGATGAGCACGGGCCGGACGTTTGGCCACGGCACAAAGGAGATACAGCGCAACATCATCGCGCAGCGCGGATTGGGTCTGCCGCGGTAGGCGAGCCATGAGCCGTGGTGGATGCGCTGGCCGCTCCACTCTGAAGATCAGCAACAGCGCCGGCAGCAACGCTGCCGCGAAGTCTGCTCACCACTCTCCCGAGAGAGTGCCTGCATGCTCCTTTTGCACGCGCTCCGGCGTGAAAGAAGTTTTCACCGGCGCGTGCTGCTAAACTTTTGCGCCCGAAAGTTGCATGACGCGGGCAGGGATGAAGAAAATTTTCATCGGCGTGGGTGCTGCTAAAGTTTTGGGCGTGAAAGTTGCATGACACGGTTGGGGATGAAGGAAATTTTCATTGGCGCGTGTGCTGCTAAAGATTTGGGCGTGAAAGTTGCATGACGCGGACGGGGATGAAGAAAATTTTCATCGGCGCGTGTGCTGCTAAAGTTTCGGGCGTGAAAGTTGCATGATGCGCCCAATCGCTTAAAATCATTTCATCCGTTCGGGGTGTCTCACGGAGTGAACGGGACGCCGGCAGGCGGCTTCTACAGCCATGGACACTCTCACGGGCATTGCCACCCGCCGCGGTGGAGATGCAGAGATTCCTGCGGCGCGTGGACATCCCGTCCGGTGTGACGGCAACGCAACCGATGGCGGAGATTTGGTATGAAGCGTGGGCGGACCGGGGTGTATGAGATCACGCGCGTTCAGGATGAGAACGTGCGGGCCTTCGTTCCCGTGCCCCTGCCGCCGGACCCGCCCCTGCAGCTGGATGGGCTGCTTCAGCAGGCGTTGGAGTTGGCGATACTCGCAATTGGACGCCTCGACTCCGTGACATCCCTCCTCCCGGACCCTGACACCTTCATCTACTCCTATGTGCGGAAGGAGGCCGTGCTCTCAGGCCAGATTGAGGGCACGAGGTCGACACTGTCGGACCTGCTGCTTTTTGAACTGGGCCAAACGCCCGACGTTCCGCGCGATGACGTGGCGGAGGTTTCCAACTATGTTGCGGCGATGCAGCACGGTCTGGCGCGGTTGAGGGGAGGTTTTCCGCTGTCGAACAGGTTGATCCGGGAAATGCATCAGATTCTCCTGTCAAGCGGGCGGGGGAGCCGCCAACTCCCCGGGGAGTTTCGCGCATCCCAGAACTGGATCGGCGGCACACGCCCAGGCACTGCGAGATTCGTTCCGCCGCCGAGTCATGCCGTGCCGGACTGCATGGGCGCGCTGGAGCAATTTCTCCACGCGACGGACGACGGCCTGCCGATTCTTGTGCGGGCGGGCCTGGCTCACGCGCAGTTTGAAACCATCCACCCCTTCCTGGACGGCAACGGGCGCGTGGGCCGTCTGCTGATCTCTCTCCTGCTGGCTGACCGGGGAGTGCTGACGCAGCCTCTCCTGTACATCAGCCTCTTCCTTCGCGAGCACCGCGACGAGTACTTTGACCTGCTCAGCCAACTGCGGCATACGGGCGACTGGGAGGCGTGGATCGCGTTCTTTCTGGAGGGCGTGCGGTTGACGGCCGAGGATGCCGTGAGCACTGCGCATCAGCTGAGCAGACTGTTCGAGAAGGACAGGCGCCTGATCGAAGAGCGCGCGGGCCGCCGCGCAAACTCAGCCCTGCGCGTCTTTGACGCCCTGCGGGAGAGGCTGGTGGTTGATATCCGCACGACGAGCACACTCACGTCCCTCTCCATTCCCACGGTGGCCGCCTCCATGGGCCTGCTCAGTGACATGGAGATCGCGCAGGAAACCACAGGTCGGACGAGCAATCGCCGGTACGTGTACCGCGATTACGCAGCGCTCCTGAGAGGGGACGAGTAGTCGGCGCGCGGCGCGGCGCAACCCCTGCGGTAAAGATTCTGCCCTGAACTTTTCATGCGCGCCACCGCCATGAAATGATAGATTGGGCCGTGAAACTTTAATTTCACGGCGGCGCTCACGGCACTCTCACTGCCACCCTCTATGATCATCTCCCCGCTCAGGAGAAGGACATTCCGCAGGCTGCGCCACCCCGCGCCATTCTCCGTGTACCATTGTGTGCACAATACAGGCGCGTGATGCGTGAGAACGGCGGGCAGGGCAACGGCTCAGTTCGCCGTCGGGAAGGGCGTGAACCGTGACGGCAATGGCGACCGTCGATGAGGCAAGGGAGAGCACGGCGCAGGCGGACGTGGAGTGGAAACGCTCCATCTGCGGCATCTGTCCGGCCGGATGTTGGGTTGAGGTGGCTCTCACAAAGGATGAGGGCAAACTCGTCGATATCCGCGCCGATACCACCCACCCTCTGGGGATGCTGTGTCAACGCGGCAAGCACGCGCCGGAGATCATCTACTCCGATAAGCGCCTGCAGTACCCCATGCGCCGCGTCGGCCCCAAGGGCACGTATGAGTTTGAGCGCATCACGTGGGATGAGGCCTATGACCTCATCGTGCAGAATCTGAACATAATCAAGGCGGAGTCCGGCCCGGAGGCCGTGTCCATCTACACCGGGCGCGGGTCCTTTGAGTTGTCGCTGTGCGATTTCTTCCAGCCAAGGGACGTCGCCGTCTCCTCCGCGTCCAATGTCCTGTTCCCGTTCGGCAGCCCCAACACCATGGGTGTGGGGGCGCTGTGCTATGTGTCGTTTGCCATGATCGCGCCGGACGTGACGATGGGCCGGATGCTGATCAACATGTTCGCGGACATGGAAAATGCGGACACGCTCATTGTGTGGGGGACCAATCCAGCGACGGATTCCCCGCCGCTGGACATGCACAGACTTGAGGCGGCGGCGCGCCGGGGCGCGGACATCATTGTCATCGACCCCCGCCGCACGGAAACCGCCGTCCGGACCAACGCCCAATGGGTGCCCATACGGCCCGGCACGGACGGCGCGCTGGCCCTCAGCATGATTGAAGTCCTGCTGGATGAGGAGTTGTATGACGAGGACTTTGCGGAGAACTGGACGCAGGGCTTTGATGAACTGGCGACCTACGCGCAGCATTTCCGCCCGGAGGTGGCGGAATCCATCACCGGCGTGCCGGCTGACGTCATCCGCGATCTGGCGCGGCGTGTTGCGAATGCATCCGGCGCATGCCCCGTGATGTACACCGGCCTGGAGTACTCCAACAGCGGCATTCAGGCAATCCGCGCGGTCTATACGCTGTTCGCCCTGGCCGGGCAACTGGACGTGCCCGGCGGCATCGGCCTGGCCATGAAGGACACGCACTTTCCGATCAATCGCTCCGGCAATCAGCCGAATCCTGACCTGGACCGCGCCGTCGCGCGGGACAAGTTCCCGATCTACAGCAACTATCGCGGCGAGTCCCATGCAAGCGGCCTCGTCGATGCGGTTCTCCACGGTGATCCCTACCGGATCCGCGGGCTCATCGTCCACGGCGCGTCCCTTCTGACATCCTGGCCGCAGACACCCATCTGGCGGGAGACGCTCTCAAAGCTCGACTTTCTGGTGAGCATCGACCGGCAGCTGACGGCGGACGCTGCGTACGCGGACATTGTTCTGCCCGCCACCACCATGTTCGAGATTGATTCCTACATGACGTACGGCCCAATCTTCCGCCTGCGGGAGAAGACGATTGAGCCGGTTGGCGAGGCGCGGAACGACTACCTGATCATGGCGGAGCTGGCGAATCGGCTGGGATACGGCCACCTGTACCCGCAAACGGAGGAGGAGGTCATCCGCACGGCGCTGGACGGCTCCGGCTACACGCTGGAGGATGTCCGCGCGGCGGGCGGACACGTCAAGCAGCCGACGCCCATGTTCGACTACAAGAAATGGGAGAAGGGCGGCCTGCGTGACGATGGGCAGCCGGGCTTTCAGACACCCTCCGGCAAGTTCGAGATCTGGTCATCGACGCTGGAGGACTACGGCTATGAGCCGCTGCCCAGGTACACGGAGCCGCGGGAGGGACCGCTTGGCAGCCCGGACGTGGCCAGAACCTTCCCGCTTGTGTTCAACTCCGGCGCGCGCCCCAACACGGATTTCCGCTCTCAGCACCACGGCATCAGGGGCCTGGTCAAGGACCACCCTGAGCCGACGGTTGAGATCAACGCGCGTGACGCAGCGGAGCGCGGTGTCGGCACAGGCGATCTCGTTGAGGTGCGAACGCCGCGCGGCGCGGTGCCGTTCCGGGCCGTCGTCACAGAGGACATCGTCCCGGGCGCGATTGAGGCCAACATGGGCGGCGGCACGCCCGTTGGCCCAAAGGCATGGCAGGAATGGAACGTCAATGAACTGACCGACCTTGAGAACTACGATGAGATCAGCGGTTTCCCCGTGTACAAGTCGCTTCTGTGCGACGTCGTCAGGGTAGAGGCGGGCAGGATGACGGGGGCCGCGGGGGATCAGGCGCGCGGCGCGACGGCAACGGCAGCGCCCGCCCGCGCAGCCCTGCCGGTCCGCCCGCCGGAGCGTCACGCGCCGCTGCGCCGCATCTATTTGGACAACAACGCGACGACGCAGGTGGCGGACGCCGTGCGTGAGGCCATGCTGCCGTTCCTCGGCGAGACGCTGGGCAATCCGTCCAGCATTCACCGCACCGGGCAGGACGCACATGAGGCGATGGAGACGGCGCGGCGGCACGTCGCGCGGCTCATCAACACCAAACCCCGCCGCATCACCCTGACCGGCGGCGGGTCAGAGGCGGACAACCTGGCGCTCAAGGGCGCCGCGTTTGCGTATCGAGAACGCGGAAATCACATCGTCACCACGGCCGTTGAGCATCCCGCCATCCTCAAGACCTGTGAGTTTCTGGAGAAGATTGGATACCGCGTCACCTACCTTCCCGTTGACGCGGACGGGTGGGTGGGGCCGGACACTCTCCGCGCCGTCATGACGGATGAGACGATCCTTGTCTCCGTTATGATGGCCAACAATGAGGTCGGCACCGTCTATCCCATCAAGGAGCTGGCGGACGCGGCGCATGAGCGGGGAGCGCTGTTCCACACGGACGCGGTGCAGGCCGTTGGCAAGATACCGGTCGATGTCGTTGAACTGGGCGTTGATCTGCTCTCTCTCAGCGGGCACAAGTTCCACGGGCCCAAGGGCGTGGGCGCGCTGTACGTCGCGCGGGGAGTCAGGCTTGAGCCGGTGATTCACGGCGGCGGACAGGAGAGCGGCCTCCGTTCCGGCACGGAGAACATCCCGGCTATCGTCGGTCTGGGCCGCGCCGCGGAACTGGCGGCGCAGGCCGTCCGGGAGTCCGGGGAGATGGCGCGGCTGCGTGATCGCCTTGAGGACGGAATCCGCCGTCTCATTCCGGATGCGCGCCTGAACGGGCATCCGTCACTGCGCCTGCCCAACACACTGAACATGACCCTGCCGGAGCTGCGCGGCGAGTCCGTTGTCGTGGCGATGGATCGGCATGGAATCGCGATGTCCGCCGGATCTGCGTGCAAGGCGGGATCGCCGGAGCCGACGCATGTGCTGCTGGCGATGGGGCGCAGTGAGGCGGACGCCCACTGCGCCGTCAGGCTCTCCCTCTCCCACGCCACAACGGAGCAGGACATCGATGAAACGGTGACGGCGCTTGAGCGCGTGCTGGAAGAACTGGAAACAACGGTGCGGTTCATCCCGTGTAAGTGATGGGAGGCACGTTATGACACAACATGAGACGCCTCGAACAAACGGCGCGGAAGCGCTGACCGTACCAGAGGGGCCGCCCTTTGCACTGGACAGCCTGCGGGACGATCGTCTCCGGGTTACTGAACCATTTTCCGTTGAACGACTGGAAGAAGATGGCCAGTGCGTCCTTGAGGCGACAGAGATCAATGAGTTTGGCTTTGGAGAGAACCTTTCCAAAGCTATTGCCGATCTGCAAGCAGCCATTGCCGAACTCTACTTTAGCCTTGAAGAGGAACGCGAGCGGCTCGGGGCGGACCTTGAGAACGTGTGGTCGATACTCTCGCAAAAGGTTCACAGGGTCGATGCCACTCGCAGCGCGTGAGTTCGATCTGATTGTTAGGAAATTCGGCTTTGAAACCAGGACCGGGAGCCATTTGTTTGCGTGGTTGACGGTGAATGCCCGAGTAGTCGTTCGGACACGGCGTTCGTGGAAAAATTCAGGCGACTTGCCGATGGAGCATAGCATCCGTCAACAACTTCATCTGAGTGCTGGGCAATTGCGAGACGCCATTCAATGCACGCTGAATCGTGACCAATACATCCAAATCCTGCGTGATAGGGGTATCGTGGCTTAAGCCACGATACCCCCCACTCCGGCGTGGAGAGTGGGACTAAGGCGCCTGCTGTCAGGAGAGTAACGGCTGAAATTCGTGGGTTTCCGTGTTTAGTGCGTTGCGCGGCTCCGCTCAGTCACCTGCGCCGCCTCAGCACAAGCCACAAGAGGATGGCCACCACGATGACGGGCGCGAGGAATAGTAGCAGCGCGCCCGCAAAAACCGCCAGCATCGCCGCGCCTGCGAGGATGACGGCCGCGAGTATCAGGTATGCAAGGACCTTCGGCATCGTGGGGTTCGCTCCATGGGTTCTTACCGGGTCAGACTGACTGTGGGCAGGTGCGCGGCAGCGAACTGTGCCACACGCGGGGCAGGTTCCTGCCGGGTTCGGCTGACCACGGGCAGGCGTGTGGCTGGGGAACGTGGATTCGAACCACGACTAACAGATCCAGAGTCTGTCGTCCTACCGTTAGACGATTCCCCAGCAGCCGGCGCCGCATTCCCATAGTACTCCCGTTTGCGCCGTCAGGTGACGGCTGGGAGAGAACGTCGGTCAGCGCGGAGTTGTTCAAAGTCCCGTTGCCGAGCGGGGCGAGTACGCCTGTAGAAAAGTCGCGTACACTGAACGCATGACTGCGACATCCACAGAATCTGCGGGCGCGCCGCCTGAGCGTGAGACCGTCTCAATCAGCGTCTCCGGCATGACGTGCGCCGCGTGCGTCATGCACGTTGAGCATGCGCTTGCCGAGGTGCCCGGCGTGGAGGCCGCCCGCGTCAACCTCGCCACGGAGCGCGCCGTTGTTGAGCTTGCGGACGGGCTGTCTCTGGACGTCCTCGCGTCTGCGGTCAAGGATGCCGGCTACGGCGCGCGCACGGAGACCAGACGGCTGCTCATCGATAGGGAGCCGGACGGCGAGGACCGCCGTGATCGCGCCATTGCCGCCCTGATGAGTCTGCGGGGGGTGCGGTGGGTCGCGCCGGATGATGAGGACACCAGCGCCCTGACGATTGAGCACTACAGCTCTGCGGTCGATACCGGTGATCTGAGCAGCGCCGTCGTCGACGCCGGCCTCCGCGTCGCCGGCATCGAGGCCCGGGAGGACGCTCATGCCGCCGCAAAGGAGCAGGAGGGGCGGGCGCTCCGGATACGGTTCCTTGTTGCCCTGCCCACCGGCGTCATCCTGATGGGGCTGGGGATGCTGAGCCCCCTGCCCGCGCAGCTGCTGTTCCTGCTGATGTTCTGCATCGCGACGCCGGTGCAGTTCTGGGCGGGGCTGGAGTTCTATCGGAGCGGGTTCATTGCCGTGCGGCAGGGCGCGGCCAATATGAACACCCTCATCGCGCTGGGAACGGCCGCCGCGTATCTCTACAGCGTTGCGGCAACGTTTGCGCCCGGCCTGTTCGACGCTGTGGGCGGCGAACCCACGGTCTACTACGAAACCGCGATCATGATCATCGCGCTCATCCTCATGGGACGGTGGATGGAAGCGCGGGCGCGGGGCAGGGCATCGGACGCCATCGCCACGCTGCTGGGCATGCAGGCGCGCTCCGCCCGTGTCATCCGTGACGGCGAGGAGGCGATGCTGCCGGTGGAGAGCGTGCTGCCGGATGACATCGTTGTGGTGCGGCCCGGAGAGCGCGTGCCCGTCGATGGCGTTGTCCTTGAGGGGGCATCGACCATCGATGAGTCAATGCTGACGGGTGAGAGCATTCCGGTGGACAAGGAACCGGGTGACGGCGTCTACGGCGCGACGGTGAACGGCACGGGCGCATTCCGTCTGCGGGCCACGCGCGTTGGCCGCGATACTGCGCTGGCGCAGATTGTCCGCCTGGTGGAGGAGGCGCAGGGCTCCAAGGCGCCGGTTCAACGCATGGCAGACCTGATTTCAGCCTGGTTTGTGCCCGCGGTCGTCGCCGTCTCCATCATTACGTTCATCACATGGATTCTGCTGGGGCCGGACCCGGCCCTGACCCTCGCCGTCCTCAACATGGTTGCGGTGCTGATCATCGCGTGCCCGTGCGCGCTGGGCCTGGCCACGCCAACGGCCATCATGGTGGGAACGGGCAAGGGCGCGGAGAACGGGGTGCTCATCCGCACTGCGGAGTCCCTTGAACTGGCAAGCAAGATCCGCACGGTCGCATTCGACAAGACGGGAACCATCACGCAGGGCCGCCCGACGGTGACGGACATTCTGACCGCGACCGATATGAGCGAGGCCGACCTCCTCAACCTGACGGCGGCGGTCGAGGCGAACTCAGAGCATCCGCTGGCCGATGCTGTGACGCGCCGCGCCGACGCGGCGCAGGGGCAGGAAGAGATGCGTGTCGCCGATTTTCAGGCGCTGCCGGGCGCCGGCGTGTCGGCCACCCTCGATGGCCGGCCCGTCCTGATTGGCAGCGCCCGTCTGCTGTCGGAGCGCGGCATGATGCCCCCGGCCGCGCTGAATGAGAGCGCTGCCGGGCTCGCGGCGCAGGGCAAGACGCTGATGTACGCGGCTGTTGAGGGCGCCGTTATGGGCGTGCTCGCAATCCAGGACCCGATAAAGCCCTCTGCGGTTCGCGCCGTGCGGCGGCTGCGCGCGATGGGCATTCGAACCGTCATGCTGACGGGCGACAACAAGGCCACGGCGCAGGCGATTGCGAATGAGGTCGGCATTGAGGAGGCGTGGGCGGAGGTGCTGCCGGCGCAGAAGGCCGAGACCCTGACAGCGCTGCGGGACGGGGGCGGCTGCGTGGCGATGGTCGGCGACGGCATCAACGATGCCCCCGCGCTGGCGCAGGCCGACGTTGGCATTGCCATCGGCACCGGCGCGGACGTGGCGATGGAGGCCTCGGACGTGACCCTGGTCAGCGGCGATCCGAACGGCGTGGCCACCGCCATTCAGCTTTCGCGCCGCACCGTTCGGACGATCTGGCAGAACCTCTTCTGGGCCTTTATCTACAACGTGACCCTGATCCCCATTGCGGCCGGCGCGCTGTATCCCTTTGTGAGCGGCGGCGTTCCCGACGCGCTGCAGTTCGCGCTTGGGGAGCACGGCTTTCTTGCGCCGATGATGGCCGCGGCGGCAATGGCGCTGTCCAGCGTCAGCGTCGTTCTCAACTCGCTCCGTCTCAAGGGCTTCCGCCCGGCGTAACCCGTCGCCGCCACCCCGTGGCGCGCGCCCGGAGTTTCCCCGCTCACGTCCCGGTCATGTGGGGTAGGATTGTGTGAGACACGGTGTGAATGGGGGACAACCCCGTGGAGGTCACGAATATGGTCGGCAAGGTACTGGGATTCATGCGGAAAGAGGAGCCTGCGGAGGATCCGGTGTGCCACATGATGGTCAGCCCCGGCAGAGCGCCGGGCGGGTCCTATGAGCATGAGGGGACAACCTACTACTTCTGCGGCCCGGGTTGCCGCGTCGCCTTCTCAAAGGAGCCGGAGGCGTACCTGAGCGGCGACAAGCGCATGGAGATGTAGGAAAAACGCGAGCCTGACCGCGCCGTTCCGGACCGAATTTCCCGGAACGGCGCGGCCTTTTCGGGCGGACCGGGACACCGGGCGGCGCGCGGCGATGGCCTGAGAGATGAACAGGGCCCATCGCCGCGTGATTTTTGCCGTTTATGCGCCGCCTCTGTTTGAATGGACGCACAGCGCCCCGAACGGTCATGGCAGGGGGCGCAACGATGACACCTGAGGAGGGTTTGCGACATGACAGCGCAGGGCAACGGTGACGGCGCGCGCGAGTTCGACGTAATTGTGATTGGCACGGGATCCGGGGTGAGCATCGCCGATTCCGCCGTCGCGGCGGGCATGACCGCCGCAATTGTTGAGAGCGGGCCGTTCGGCGGAACGTGCGTCAATCGGGGCTGTATTCCCTCCAAGCAGCTCATCCACTCCGCCGATGTCATGGAGATCATCCAGAAAGCCGGTGATTTCGGCATCAATGCGCACGTGGATTCCGTTGACTGGCAGAAGATCGTCAGCCGCGTCGCCTCGGAGGCGGACACATCGGCGCAGACGATAGAGTCGCGCTACCGGGGCCAGAACGCGGTCACCGTCTTCAGGGGCGAGGGCCGATTCGTCGCGCACAAGACGATGGAGATCAACGGACAGCGCATCACCGCGCCGATGATCATGATTGCGGCGGGCAGCCGCCCCAGCGTGCCGCCGATCCCCGGCATTGAGGACGTGCCGTATCTGACATCGGATGAGGCGCTGCGGCATGATATGCAGCCGCAGAGGCTGATTGTGGTGGGCGGCGGATTTGTGGGCATTGAGCTTGCGCACTTCTATGGAGCGCTGGGTACGGACGTGACGATTGTTCAGCGCGGGCCCACGCTTCTGCCCATTGAGGATGAGGACGTCTCACGGCGATTTACCGATCTGTTCCGGCGCAGACATCGGGTGATTCTCGACGCTGAAACGCGCAGGGTTTCCCATGCCAACGGCGAGATCGCGCTGGAGATCACAACCCCCGACGGCGACCAGACAATCCGCGGCGATACGCTGCTGCTGGCCGCCGGACGCAGTCCAAACTCGGATCGCCTTGACCTGGACAAGACGGGCGTTGAGACAACGCCGCGCGGGTTGATTGTGGTCGATGAGTATCTGGAGACCACGCAGCCGGGCATCTGGGCGCTGGGTGACGTTGTTGGCCGCTATCAGCTCAAGCACAACGCGAACTGGGAGTGGTGGCACGCCGACCACAACATGTTTGGACGAGGTCCCAAGGCGGCGGTGAACTATCACGCGATGCCGCACGCCGTGTTCGCCTCGCCGCAGGTCGGCGCGGTGGGCCTCACGGAGCGCCAGGCGCGTGAGCAGGGCATTCCGTACGTGCTGGGGACGTATGAGTACGCATGGACGGCGCACGGCGAGGCCATTGGAGACACAACGGGGTTCGTGAAGATCATCGCCCGGGAGGACGGGCGGGAGATTCTGGGCGCGCACATCATGGGGACGGACGCGGCGACGCTGATTCAGGACATCGCGAACGGCATGCGCATCGGCCTGACGACGGACGCCTACTCACAGGCCATCTACATCCACCCCGCCGCGCCGGAGGTGGTCTACCGCGCCATGCGGGCGGTGCCGGGAACCGCCGTCCCGCCAGTGGTGTAGGGGGCTTTCACCCCGCCGCGGTTTCTGATGGCGTATGAGCGTAGGCCCCGGCGACAGGAATAAAATCGTGGAGCAGGCGGCGCTCAAGGAACGTGAACGGGCAGGCGCGCGAAGAGGAACTGATGCGTGATCAATATGTGGGGGACGTTGGAGACTTTGGCAAGTACGGGCTACTGCGGGCGCTGTGCCTCGGCCTTGCCGGGTGCGTTGATGAGAAACCGTCCGGACTGGGAGACGGACAGCGTGAATTGACGCTTGGCGTCCAGTGGTATCGGTCTCATGGCGGCGGCATGACAAACAATGATGGCAAATTCACTGACTATCTCGATGGCGCAACCCCGACCTCTAGACGTTTGCTCGCATGCGACGAAGATCTTGCCGAAGTCCTGAAACACATTCTGCGCTCGGATCGCTCGATTGAGTCTGTCCAGCGGTGGAGTGTGCTGCCCAAAGGCACGGTGTTCTTTGGAGAGGGACTGAATTTTGATGACCTTCGTCCGTCTCAGCATCAGCAACGGCGTGAACGCAGACAGGAATGGAATGAGCGGGCATGCGCGGAATTGGACGGCTTAGACATCGTTTTCTGTGATCCTGACAACGGTCTCGCGGGCCTGAACACTAGCCTGACAGACAAGAACGGTCCGAAGTACATCTCTTGCGATGAACTCACTCCATATTGGGAGCGCGGACAGAGCCTGGTCATTTACCAGCATTTCGGCAGGAATGGGAACGCGGAGCAACAGATAAGACGCAATGCCGCCAGGCTGCGGGAAACACTTGGCGCCTGCAGCCACGTGGACTCAGTGATTGCGCTGCGGTATCACCGCCGTATCTCCCGCGTCTTTTTTGTCATCCCTAACCCTCAGAAGCCTGAGGTA
The DNA here is from genome assembly GCA_012271225.1 of Dehalococcoidia bacterium. Classification (GTDB taxonomy): domain Bacteria; phylum Chloroflexota; class Dehalococcoidia; order UBA6926; family UBA6926; genus VXMO01. Next base: position 12,649 of record JAAXGS010000009.1, read on the forward strand.
GCGCAGTTGCTTAAAGACAGGGTCGATGCGTTTCTCGAGTGCTGTTGGGGCCAAGACCCGCATCGTCACTTCTCGCAGGTAGATTGTTAGTCCCGCGATCAGAGTTCTGGACGCCCGCTAACTAACCCAGCGAGCGGGCCGCATCCTGATGCGCGGCAAGCAACCGCTCTCCCGCCTCTGGCGGCGTTTGTGAGCCCCCCAGCGGGCAGTCCGCCGCGCGTCCCGGGCCGTGGTAGTCGCTGCCGCCGAGGGCAAGCAGGCCGTATTGATCGGCAAGCGCCCTGAAACGCGCCCGCAGTTCAGCGGGGTAGAGGCCGTAGTCAACCTCCATGCCGGCCAGCCCCGCCCCCGCCAGCGCGGGCAGCATCGCCTCCAGCCCCGGCGTTTCATCCGGATGCGCGAGCACCGGCAGACCCCCGTATTGCCGGATTAGGCGAATCGCCTCCTCCGGCGCCATCTTGCGGCGTCCGGCGTACGCCGGGCCGAAGTTGCCGATGTAGCGGTCAAACGCCTCCCGGATGCTGGGGACGTGCCCCGCCTCCATCAATGCCTGCGCAATGTGCGGCCGTCCGATTGCGCCCTGTCCGGCAATCTCCACAACCCGCTCCCACGTCACCGGAACGCCCAGCCGCTCCAGGTTCTGAACCATGCGCCGCGCCCGCCCCACGCGGTCATCCCGAAATGATTCCAGCGTGGCCTGCAGCTCCGCGTTCTCCACGTCAAAAAGGTAGCCGAGGATATGCGCCTCACCCTCTGCGACGTCCGTTGAGATTTCAATGCCCGGAATCAGCGTCAGGCCGGGATGGTCTGCGGCGGCTGCCTGCGCCTCCGGCAGCCCGTCCGTGGAGTCGTGATCCGTCAGGGACAGGTACGTGACGCCGGCCGCCGCGGCCTGATTCACCAGCTCACGCGGCGTCAGAATGCCGTCTGAAATCGTCGAATGCGTATGCAGATCGGATGTCATGGGGTGACGGAGCAGTCGTGGCGGCGGATGGATACGGCGAGCCCCGTTGCGTCATCCGTCTCGACGAGGACGGAATTGAAACGGCTGGGGCCGGAGCCGACGGTCAGACGAACGGGGATGCCCGTCAGGAACCGCTCCAACACGGGGCCGGGGTCGCTGCCGATGATCGAGTCGATTGCGCCGCACATGCCGAGATCGGTGACGAAGGCCGTTCCGCGCGGCAGGACGCGGGCGTCCGCGGTTGCGACGTGGGTGTGCGTGCCCGCCACGGCGCCGACCCGTCCATCGAGATGCCACGCGAGCGCGCCCTTTTCAGACGTGGCCTCCGCGTGAAAGTCCACGATGATCGCCCTGGGACGTTCCTCCAGCCCGTCGAGCAGATCATCCATTGCGCGGAACGGGTCATCGATCTGCACCGGCATAAAGGTGCGCCCCTGCAGGCTGACGACCAGCGCGCCATGTGACGTGAGCATGCCGCGGCCCGGCGCGGCGGGCGGGTAGTTGAGGGGCCGGAGGACCGGCGTTGGGCCGTCAAGCTCCGGAATCATCTCACGCTGATCCCAGATGTGGTTGCCGGAGGTGATGACGTCGACGCCCGCGTCCAACAGCTCCGCCGCGATTCCGGGCGTGATGCCGAACCCGGCGGCGGAGTTCTCTCCATTGGCAATGACGAGGTCGATTGCGTGCTCGTCACGCAGTCCGGGCAGAAGCCGCCGCGCCGCCTGACGGCCGGGCCGCCCCACGATGTCTCCGACCATCATGATGCGCATGGCGTGGGGTGGATGGCCGTTTACCGCGCGTATTCCACGGCGCGCGTTTCACGGATGACCATGACCTTGATCTGCCCGGGGTACTCCATGGACTCCTGAATCTTCTGGGTCATGTCCCGGGCGAGGCGCATCGCGGCGACGTCATCGACGTGGTCCGGCCGCACCATGACGCGCACCTCACGCCCCGCCTGAATGGCGTAGGCCTTTTCGACGCCGTCAAAGCCCAGGGCGATCTGCTCAAGCGTTTCAAGTCGCTTGATGTATTGCTGGGCGCTCTCACGGCGCGCGCCGGGGCGCGCGCCGCTGATGGCGTCCGCCGCGGCGACAATGAACGCCTCCGTGCTCTTCCATCCCTCCTCGCCGTGATGATCACCGACGGCGCGCACGACGCGCTGATTGACCTTGTAGCGCTCCAGCAGATCGGCGCCAACGGCGGCGTGGGGGCCCTCGACCTCATGGGACAGGGCCTTGCCGATGTCATGGAGGAAACCGGCGCGGCGGCAGATATCGACGTTGGCGCGCAGCTCCGATGCCAGGGACGCGGCGAGGTGCCCCGTCTCAATGCTGTGCTGCAGCACGTTTTGACCGTAGCTGTAGCGGAACTTCAGCCTGCCCAGGGTCTTGACCAGGTCCGGGTGGAGTCCCTGAACGCGGGCGTCATAGCAGGCCTCCTCACCGGCTTTCTTGATGATGTCCTCCATCTCATCGCGCGCCTTGTCCACAAGCTCCTCAATCCGCGCGGGCTGAATCCGGCCGTCCTGCACCAGCCGTGACACGGCCATGCGGGCAATCTCCCGCCGAACCGGATCGAACGCGGAGAGCGTGACAACCTCCGGCGTGTCATCGACGATCAGGTTGACGCCCGTCGCGTTCTCCAGCGCGCGGATGTTGCGCCCCTCGCGGCCAATCAGCCGACCCTTCATCTCATCATTGGGGAGCGAGACGGCGCTCGTCGTCAGCTCGGACACCACCTCGTTGGCGTACCGCTGCATGGACTGCGCCATGATTTTGAAGGCGCGTTCCGTGGACTCCTCACGCACGGCGTCCTCAAGCTCACGAACGCGGCGCGAGGCCTCAATGGCGATCTCCTCTTCAAGCCGCTCCAGCAGCAGATCACGCCCCTGGTCCATGGTGAGCTGTGACACCCGTTCAAGCTCACGCAGGTGTTCCGCGTGGAGCTCATCCACCTGGGCGCGGACGGTGTCAATCTCCGCCTCTTTTGTATTGAGCGTATGCTCCCGCTGCTCAAAGTTCTCCAGTCGGCGGTCGACCTGCTCCTCCTTGCGCTGCAGGCGGCGCTCAATGCGCTGCGCCTCGCCGCGCTGTTCACGCGCCTCGCGCTCGGATTCATCACGGACGCGAAGGGCCTCCTGTTGGGCGCGGAGGATGATCTCCTTGCTCTCCGCCTCACCCTCTTCAACGCGGTGGCGCGCCTCGATGGACGCGCCGCGGATGCTGCCGGTTGTGATGATGCGCTGCAGGGCAAAACCGGCGGCGGTTCCAACCGCCCCAAGGGCGAGCAGAATCAGGATGAACAGGGCAGGGCTAATGGTCATGGCAATTCTCCCGGTTGTGTAACGAGCGGTGGACGGCTGCGTTGAAGACAGGTTTGGCGAGGGCCAAAAATCGGCGTGCGGCGGCGGTGTTCCGCCGGAATTGTTCAGACGGCGGGCAAAGAAAAAGGGCCGCGGAAACCCCGCAGCCCTGTGTGTCCGGTGTCAGAGCGGCGGCTGAAGTCAGGTGACCTCCCCGGTCTCGTCATCAGGGGACGAAGAAGGGAAATCGTCGGTGCTGCCGTTGCGGTTGGCAGAGTGTCCGCGAATGTCCTTTTCGAGGGCGTCGGCGGTCTCCGCATTGGAGCGGAGGAACGCCTTGGCGTTCTCCCGGCCCTGACCGAGTCGGGTCTCCCCGTAGGCGTAGAAGGCCCCCGCCTTTTTGAGGAGACCGGCCTGCGCGCCGAGATCGATGAGGTCGGCCTCCCGGCTGATGCCGTGCCCGAACATGATGTCAAACTCGGCGACGCGGAAGGGCGGGGCCATCTTGTTCTTGACCACGCGCGCGCGGAGGTGCAATCCCACGCTCTCCGTTCCCTGTTTAATGGTCTCCAAGCGTCTCAAATCGATCCGAATCGACGAATAGAACTTCAGCGCCCGTCCGCCGGGGGTGACCTCTGGGCTGCCAAAGAGGACACCAACCTTCTCACGGATCTGGTTGATAAAGATTACCGCCGTCTTCGAACGATGGGTGGTTCCGGTCAGTTTTCGCAGGGCCTGGGACATCAGCCGGGCCTGAAGGCCCACGTGCGTATCCCCCATGTGCCCGTCAATTTCGGCCTTTGGCACCAGCGCCGCCACGCTGTCAATGACAATGGCATCAACCGCCGCGCTCCTGACAAGGGCCTCCGTGATGTCAAGGGCCTGCTCCGCGTTGTCCGGCTGTGAGATGAGCAGGTCATTCACCCGGATGCCGCACGCCGCGGCGTACGTCGGGTCCATCGCGTGCTCGGCGTCGATGTAGGCCACGGCGCCGTTCTCCCGCTGCGCCCCGGCGATGATGTGCTGCGCAAGGGTGGATTTGCCGGAGGATTCCGCGCCGTAGATCTCCGTAATCCGCCCGCGCGGGATGCCGCCGATGCCGAGCGCGAGATCAAGCGAGAGAGACCCCGTTGGAATGGCGTCGACGTCAAAACGCCCGGCGGACTCACCGAACCGCATCAGGGAGCCTTTGCCAAAACTGCGCTCAATCAGCGTGAGCGCCTGTTCAAGTGCCTTTTCCTTCTCGGTGACCATTGTCTCCACGCTTGTTGGGGCCGTCACAGTTGCCATGATACCATTCCTCCCGCTCATTCCTCAATCTGACCGGCGCACAGAACACCAGTTCCATGAACACATGTTCATCATGGTACCACATCCGCGGCGGAATGATACCCTTGTTGTCGAAATATCCATGAATGCGTGACCGGGGAATGCGTGACCGGCGCATGGCCGGAGCAGAAAGGTGAAGGGGGACTCTTTCATGGGCGAGTATGAGAACGTGCTGTATGAGCGGCAGGGCAAGGGAGTTGTCATCACGCTGAATCGCCCCGCCCAGATGAACGCGTTCAATCAGGGCCTGCGGGCGGACGTGCACGCCGCGTTTGATGAGGCTGAGGGTGATCCGGATGTTCGATACATCATCCTGACGGGCGCGGGGCGCGCGTTCAGCGCCGGCGCAGATCTGTCCCTTGGCGCCGGCGGCGGCAATTCCGATACCGTCTGGCCCTATGGCCTGCAGGAGGGGCAGTCCGTCGCATCGTTCCTGGACCAGTGGCGCACGCAGGACAGGACGGGCATCCGGCGGCTCATGCACATGTGGGAGCTCACCACGCCGATCATCGGCGCAATCAACGGCTGGGCGCTCGCCTGGGGCTCCTGGTACGCCCTGACCACGCACATCACCATCGCGTCTGAGAACGCCGTGTTCGGTCAGCCGGAGATTCGCCACATCTCCAACACCAACTTCATCTGGACCCTGCTCGCCGGTTACAAGCACGCCCTCCGCTACGGCCTGACGGGCGACCACATCGACGCGCAGGAGGCCCTGCGCATCGGCCTCGTCAACAAGGTTGTGCCGCATGGTGACCTGATGGAGGAGTGCGTGAGCGTTGGCGAGCGCATCGCGCTGGTCAGCCCGGAGACCGTCAAGATCAACCTTGCCGTCGCCACGCAGGGCCTGAACATGATGGGATTCCATAACGCGTGGAACCTGAACGCGGAGCTGTCCGCCCTGGCGCACACGTCACAGCGCGAGGACTTTAAGCGGCGCATGGAGGATGCCGGCAAGACCGGCGGTCTGCGCGCCTACCTGCAGGAGCGCGATGGCCCCTTCCAGCCGGAGCCGTTCGGGCCGCGCTCCCGCTCGGGCGCGCCGGATTAGCGCGGCGCAACTCCACGGGGGCGGCTCGATCCCGGTCGTCCGCCTGTTGGCCGTTTCTTTGGCCACGCGCCGCTCCCCCGCATGGATGTGGCCCCGGACATCCTGCGCGACAGAACGATACTGATCGGAACGCGAGCCGCGGAGCTCTGAGCACCGGGCATTGGGCGGAAACATGACATCGCCGGCGCGCTTTTTCACAACGACCCTCGCGGCGGGGATTATCCTCATTGCCGTGCTGGCGGTCATCGGCTTCGGACTGGGCGCGGTCCAGCGCGGCGGCGAATGGATCACGCCGGACGGGGTGACGTTCTATGCCTATTGGCCCGATGGAACGAAGAGGGAGATCGAGCCGGGCATGATGATTGCCGAGGGGATTGCGCTGCCCGACGGGTCGTGTGAGGTTCCTGCGGTGTCCGTTGGCAGCGAGGGCAGCAGAAGAGGCTCAAGCTCCATATCAACGAGTTCAGACAGCGACTGCAACGTCTGGGTTGACCGAATAGAGTGGAGCGATGCTGACCGGTGAGACGGTGAAGCTCTCGCCGGCCGGAGCGGTGGCCGGGATGTGCACCCTGTGTGCTGTCGCCGTGGCCGGCCTGTATTTTGTGGCGATTGTGGCGCGCGCCGTCGCGTCCGCCGCCCCGCTTGATCCGGGGCAGACGTTTCCCCTCATCGCTTTCACGGCGTTCGGCATCCTGGGCGCGCTGCTTGGGGGCGGCGCTGTCACATGGACTGAGTTGTCCGGTGAGAACCACAGGTGGACTCTCCGGATTGGCCTGGCGCTGTTTCTGGCCACCACGGTCAGCGTGACTCTCAGCGGACTCTCCTTCATGGTCCTGATGCCGCCCGTCTATATCCTGGCCGCCATCGCGCTCACGATTATTGTGGCGAGGCGGCGCTTTGGCAGACCTGTCCACGCTGAGATCCGCGTCACGACCGGAGAGGAACAGGAACGGTGAGCCTCCCCACCGCGGAGGAATGGCGGGCGGCGTTTGAGGCGACGCCGTCGCTCGCGCAGGACGCGGCGCTGCTGGACCACGTGCGTCAGCGCTTTCACTCCAAGTACCTGGAGACGATCATGCAGTCGCGGAACGTCACGGCGCAGGAGCGGGCGTGGGAGGGATTCTATTTCTGGCTGGTGTTTCCGCAGACGAGCCGCAAGCCGTTTGAGGTTCCGCCGGAGCAGGCGGACGCGCTGCTGGCGGCGCTCCGGCCGTTGGTGGCGCGGCTGCGAGAGGAGTTGTTGCGGAGCCGCCGCGCTACCGAAGACTGAACGGCAGCCCCCGGATCTTCTTGCCGGATGAAAGCTGCCTCATCATCTTGCGCATCTCTGTGAATTGATTCAGCATCCGGTTCACGTCCGCCGGTTGCGTGCCGCTGCCGCGCGCGATGCGCCGTCTGCGGCTCCCGCCGATGATCTCCGGGCGCTGCCGCTCATCCGGCGTCATGGACAGGATGATCGCCTCCACACGCTTCATGTGCCGCTCATCAAACGCATCTGCGGAGACCTTGCCCTTCATCTGGGAAAAGCCGGGAATCATGTCCAGCACCTGCGCCATGCTGCCCATTCGGCGCAGCTGCGCCATCTGATCCAGGAAATCCTCAAGCGTGAAGCTGGCCGTGCGCAGCTTTCGCTCCATTTCCCGCGCCTTGGCCTCATCGACGGTCTGCTGCGCCTTTTCGACAAGGGTCACGACGTCGCCCATGCCAAGGATGCGGCCGGCCAGGCGGTCCGGATAGAAGGCTTCCAGCGCGTCCATGCGCTCCCCGACGCCGATGAACATGACGGGCAGGCCGGTGACGGAGGCGATGGACAGCGCCGCGCCGCCGCGCGCGTCCCCGTCCATCTTGGTCAGCACGAGGCCGGTCAGCGGAACCTGCCGATGAAACTCCTCTGCGGCGTTCACCGCGTCCTGCCCCGTCATGGCGTCGACGACCAGCAGAACCTCGGCGGGATTCAGCGCCGCGCGCACGGCGGCCAGTTCCGCCATCAGTTCCTTGTCAATCTGAAGCCGCCCGCCGGTGTCAAAGATATGCCAGTGCGCATTGGCGCGTTCCGCCGCCGTCAGGGATGATCGCGCAGCCGCGACGGCGTCCGCATTGCCCGGCTCTGCGTGCACCGGCACGCTGATCTGCCGTCCAAGCGCGGACAGTTGCTCCATGGCGGCGGGCCGCCGGACGTCTCCCGCGCCCAGCAGCACGCTCTGCCCCTGTTGCAGAAGGTGAGAGGCGAGTTTGGCCGCGGTCGTCGTTTTCCCCGAGCCCTGCAGACCGACCATGAGAATTGTCGCCGGGCGGTGGGGGCCGGCATCCAGGGCGCGGCGCTCCCTGCCCAACACGGCCGTCAGCTCCTCCTGCACGATCTTGACGATCTGCTGGACGGGCGTGACGGACTCCAGAACCTCACGCCCCACGGCCCGGTCTCTGATGCTCTGCTGCAGGCTGCGCACAACGCGCAGGTTGACGTCCGCTTCAAGCAGGGCGCGGCGGACCTCGCGCAGCGCCTCCTCCACGTCCGCCTCCGTGATGCGGCCGCGCCCGGACAGCCGGTTAAAGACGCTGGTGAGTCGTTCGGTCAGAGCCTCAAACATCGTGGTATCAGTGTAGCAAGACGGCGGTCATACGCCTGCAGCAGGCGGTCTCGGTCTGCGCGAAACGGAGCTGGGATCACATCGAAAAAGAATGGAGCGGGCGATGGGGTTTGAACCCACGACTTTCTGCTTGGGAAGCAGACACTCTACCACTGAGTTACGCCCGCTGAACGTTGGCGGCCATGGCCGTGAGCACACTCTACGCCCCGCGCGAGTGGACTTGTCAAGGGAACGCCGGTGTGAGGCGGCTTGCCCGCAGGACAAGCGTCAGACATGATGAACGCAGACGCGGCGCGATTGGCGCGCCGGGGAGGTCAAATCCGATGGATTCCCACACACTTTCCGGCCTGCTTGGACGGCGGGGCAGCCTGCAACACCCGTGGAGCAGCGTCGTCCAGCCGCCTGAGGGGACAATCGGGTTCGGCGGCGGCGTGCCGGACCCGCAAACGCTCCCGCTTGCGCAGCTTGACGCGGCATCGCGCGCCGTTCTCGCGCAGGAGGGAGTCGCCGCGCTCCAGTACGGCAGTTCCATGGGGGACATTGTGCTGCGAGAGCGCATCGCGGAGAGGGTGACGCGGCGGCACGGCGTTGAAACGCCGCCTGACCACATCGTCATCACCACGGGCGCGTCGCAGGCGCTGGACATTGTGTGCGCGACGTTTCTCGATCCGGGCGACATCGTGATCACGGAGAACCCCGCGTTTACGGGCTCGCTCTGGACGTTTCGAGCGCATGGCGCGCGCCTGCTCCCGGTGGCCTCCGGCTCAGGCGGGCTGGACATCGACGCGCTTGATGAAACGCTGTCCGGCCTGCGTGCCGCGGGCGATCGGCCAAAGCTCATTTATGTGACGCCGGATTACCACAATCCCACCGGCGCGCAGATGCCCGCCGAATCACGCCGCCGCCTGGTCGATCTGGCGGCGGACGCCGGCTGCCTGATCGTCGAGGATGTGGCGTATGAAGAAGTCGGTATTGACGGCATCGATGCGCCATCACTGCTGTCGCTGTCCCCGGGCGGCGTGGTTCAGGCGAGCACGTTCAGCAAGATGATCGGCCCCGGACTGCGGATTGGGTGGCTGACCGGGGCCGCCCCCGCCGTTCTCTACTCCGCCGCCAACCGCACGGACATGGGCACCAGCGTCACGCTCTCACGGATGTTGGCGCGCTTTCTGGCGGATGACGCTCTGGACCCGCACCTGGAGAGAGTGCGGCAGGTCTATCGGCGCAAGCGCGACGCCTTTGATCAGGCCGCGCGAGAGAACATGGGCCCGCTGGCGTCATGGACGGCCCCGCGCGGCGGATTCTTCTTTTGGCTGAAGGCGCGTGAGGACATGGATGTGCCCCGACTCTGGGAGCTGGCGCGTGAGGAGCGGGTCTCATTCGCCCCCGGGTTCCGTTTCTTTGTGGAGGATGACCCGCCGATGCCGTACATGCGGTTTGCCTTCAGTGAGGTCTCCATCGAGGACATCAATGAGGGTCTGCGCCGCCTGGGGCGCGCGGTGGAGCGCCTGCTGAAGGACGGATAGCCGCGCAACGAAACGGGCGCGCGCCCATGAGCGGCGCCGGTGAGCCTACACCTTAGCGGCATGGCCGCGCGACCGCCGGGCGCGCGGTGGCAGTGCGTCAGCCAGCGGTCGCCAGTCTGCGCGCGGTGGTGATGAAGCCGGTGTGGGCCACCATGCGATGAGCCGGCCTGAGCGATTGCGGCCCGGCGTCCCATGGCCGCAGCGCGACCTCAAACTGATCAATGAGGCCAAACGCGGGCTCCGCGTCAAGCTCCTGCCACAGCCTGTGCAGCTGTAGCGTCGTGGGGACATAGGCGAGGAAGATGCCGCCGGGCCGCATGGAGCGGCGCGCGTGCGGAATGACTCGCCACGGCTCCGGCAGATCAAGCATGACGCGGTCCACGGATGACTCCGCAATGCCGCCGTCATAGATGTCGCGCAGGTGTACAACCAGGCGGGACGCGAGGACATCGGGAAGAAAGCCCGCGATGTTCCGCTGCGCAAGCGCCGCGAAATCCTCGCGGGATTCGTATGAGTACACGCGGCCGGACTCGCCGACGGCCCGCAGGAGCGCGATCGTCAGAGCGCCGGAGCCGATGCCCGCCTCAACCACGGTGGCACCCGGGCAGACATCGCCATAGGTCAGGATCGCCCCGATGTCCTTGGGGTAGATTGGCGTTGCGCCCCGCTTCATCGTCAGAATGTAGTCGTTGAGCGATGGCCGAATGGCCAGATAGACGCCGCCCCGGTCGGTTCGGAACTCACCGCCCTCCTGCCGTCCGATCATGTCATCGTGCGGGAGCAGCCCCGCGTGGGAATGGAACCGGTCGCCCGGCTGCAGTCGTATCAGGTACTTGCGGCGCTTGCGGTCGATGAGCAGGACAAGGTCGCCGGGATGAAAGACCCCCGCAGCTGTGTTATCGATGGGCGGGTCTGTTGTCATCGTTCGGCGTGATTTCCTGATGGCGGCGGAACACGGCAGTGGGCGCGTTGGCGGGATCATTCCGGCGCACGGCCGCCTCGGGCCATGCTTTCCGGCGCGTGGATGACGCGGACAAAGAAAAGCCCCGGCAACGACCTATTTTCCGCAGAGGGCTGCCCCTCCAGTATCGTCGGCGCTGAAACGTTTCACTTCCGTGTTCGGGAT
>JAAXGS010000211.1 GCA_012271225.1 Dehalococcoidia bacterium
GCGGTCCGGCGCGGCGGTCGGCATCGGCGTCACGGGGGTGGCAGGGCCCGACGAGCTTGAGGGCAAGACGCCGGGACTGGCGTTCATCGGCATCTCCGATGAGCGCGGCCACAAGATTCGTGAGGGGAGATACCCCGCGCAGCGTCTGGATTTCAAATTGCGCGTGGCGCGCACGGCCATGTTTGAACTGCTGGGCTGGGCCGCGGCGCGCGACTGACCGGAATCATAATCCGGAGAATACTCAACGTCGCCCGCGCGGAAAGGTTGACCGCGCGCCTACAATGAGACGGATATACTGCAATGCGACAGATCGGCATTCTCACAAGCGGAGGCGACGCCTCCGGCATGAACGCGGCAATCCGGGCCGTTGTGCGCGCCGCCGCGTCCGTCGGCATCCGGAGTTGGGGCATCCGCAACGGCTTCGATGGCCTGATGCGCGGCGACTTCCAGCGGTTGGGGCCGCGCTCCGTCGCTCATATCCTGCAGCGGGGCGGCACAATTTTGGGAACGACGCGCGCCCCGGCGATCGAGACGGAGGAGGGGCGCGCCCGCGCGGCTGAACAGGTCGCTGCGACCAATCTCGATGGCCTCGTCATCATCGGCGGCGAGGGGACGCTCCGCGCCGGGCAGATGCTCTATGAGGAGCACGGCTGCAGGATCGCCGCCATTCCGGCAACCATTGACAATGACATCGCCGCCACGGACACGTGCATCGGCTTTGACACGGCCGTGAATGCCGCCGTGGAGGCGATGGACCGCATCCGTGACACGGCGGAGTCCAGCGGCAGGGTCTTCTTTGTCGAGGTCATGGGCCGAACGCGCGGCCTGATCGCCCTCTACGCGGGCCTGTCCGGCGGGGCGGACGCCATCGTCATCCCGGAGGAGCATGAGGATATGGGGCATCTGTGCCGCCGCCTCATCTCCGCCCATCGGGGAGGAAAGCGGAGCCTTCTGGTCGTGGTCGCGGAGGGGGATCGCGCGGGTGGAGCGTTCTCCGTCGCAGAGCAGGTTCAGCAGAGGCTGAACGGCAGGCTGCAGGTCGATTACCGCGTCACGGTTCTGGGTCACCTGCAGCGCGGCGGCGTTCCCACGGCGGCGGACAGGATACTGGGCACCGTGCTTGGCGCAGCCGCCGTGGAATGCCTGAATGACGGACTGGATCACCACATGGTGAGCGAGGTGGGGAACACGCCCGTGTTCACTCCCATCAATGAGGTCCTCGCCGTCACAAAGGAGCTGCCGGCGGACCTTATGCACCTGCTCCACACCGTTGGGCAGGCATAGCGGTGAACAAGCACGGGCCGCAGGTGTCTGCAGAAACAGACGTCAGGTCGAAGAACAGCGTATGCTGAGTGCTTTGAGATTTCCCGTCATGGGCGTCCGCAGCGCGCATGCCACTAACGCAACGGCGAACTCTCAGGACGTGACTTCAGGGTGAACTGATGACAACATCACAGACAGGCGCCAGACCGGGCGGAGGCCCGCCCGGAGGTGGCCACGGCGGCCCATGGGGCGGTGACGGCGCTGAGTCATCCGGCGGGCCGTTCCGCGCCTTCCGCTCCATCAACTACACGTATTACTGGTCGGGCTCCGTCCTTTCCATCACATCCTTCTTCTTCCTGATCATCGCGCGCGGGTGGCTGGTCTATGAGTTGACGAAATCCGAGTTCTGGGTCACCACTGTCAGCGCCGCGGCCCTCTTCCCGGCCCTTTTCTTCTCCATCTACGGCGGCGTCATCGCGGATCGGTTTGATCGCAAGAAGATTCTCCTCTTCAGCGAGGCCTCCAATTTCATCACCCTGATGACCATCGCCGTCCTTGTCTGGACCAACTACATCACGGAGTGGTATCTCCTGGCCCTTGCCCTCGGCAACGGCATCACCTTCTCACTGGCGTCTCCCGCCCGATTCTCCATCGTTCCCAGCCTTGTCGCGCCGCAGAACATCGGCAACGCCACCGCCCTGTCATCGATTATGTTCAGCGGGGGAGCGCTCATCGGCCCGCCCATCGCCGGGTTCCTCCTCGAGGCCGATCCCGCCCTCGCCTTCTTTGTGGGCGCCGTTTTCGTCGGCCTGGCCATGCCTCTCTTCCTGCTCATGAGACTCAATCCGGCGCCCCAATGGGGTCAGGGAATGCGGCCGCAGGGCAGCGTCTGGCAGAACATCAGGGAGGGCCTCTCTTACATCAGGCAGAGTCAGATCCTGTCCGGGCTTGTCATTATGGGGCTCATCGCCACCTTCTTCGGGATGCCGTATCAGGCCCTGCTCCCCGTTTTTGCGGAGGATGTCCTTGACGCGGGCGCGTCCGGACTCGGCTATCTGGGCGCGGCGGGCGGCGTGGGGGGAATTGCCGCCTCTCTCGTCATCGCCACCTTCAGCTCCGTCAACCAGCTCAAGGCATGGCTCGTCGCAGGCGCGATTGGCATGGGAATTTTCATTGCCGGATTCGCGCAGGCGGAGACCCTTGTGGTCGCGCTCGTCTTTGCCGCCTGCGCCGGCTGGTTCTTCCAGATGGTGATGACGGGCAACTTCTCGCTCGTTCAGGTCCTGACCCCGGACCATCTGCGCGGGCGGGTTCTCAGCGTGCGGCTCATCGTCTTTGGACTGCAGCCGTTCGCTCTGCTCATCACGGGATGGATTGCGGAGGCCTATGGCGCGCCGACGGCCGTCACGCTCACCGGCATAATGGCCTTCATCTGCGCCACGGCCGCTCTGATCGCCTTCCCGGCCCTGAGAACGCCGCAGCGGGCGACTGAAGCGCCCGTGGCTGCAGGCGCCCCTCCGGGTCAGGCCTCCCCTCCGGGCCAGCGTCCCGCCGCGTCCACGGCGGATACCGGACCGACCTCCGCGCCCACTGCCGACTAGCGATCCTCGCCGTGCCGCCGGGCCTCGGCAACAGCATGTAGACCAGGATGGCGGATG
>JAAXGS010000212.1 GCA_012271225.1 Dehalococcoidia bacterium
CAGGAGGGCGTCATGTCCATCGTGGCGGGGATGGCGGAGCGGCCTCTGATGGTCATCGAGCGCTGATCACCCCGCCGCGCGGGCAACATCGCGCGGCGCATCGGGCAGGCCGGTCCGCTGCCATCGCGGAGGAACCGCAAAGTAGAAGGCGATTGAGCCAACGATCATCAGCGCGGAAATCGCGGAGAACGCAAGTGTGTAGCCGCCTGTGGCGTCAAAGGACATGCCAACCAGCGTTGGGCCGATGAGCGGCGCGGGGAGGATGAAGAAGTTGACCAGCCCGAATATCGTCGCGAATGCCCTGATCCCAAACGTGTCCTGGATAATGAGCGTGAACAGGGAGCCCATGCCGCCAAAGGCGATGCCGAAAATCGGCACGAACAGCCACACCAGCGGCGACACTCCGGCGCTGATCAGGATCAGGAGCCCGATCATCTGAAAGACGAGGCTACCGACAAACACATAGCGCGCGGCCACCTTCTCCGTCAGATAGCCCAACAGGAGTTTGCCAACCATCCCGAACACTGCCAGGATGCCAACTGCCAACGACGCGTCCCCTCTGCTGAAACCCTCTCCCTCAAGATGCGGGATGATCTGCGTCAGCACGGACTGGTACGGAATGGACGCGAACAGCAGCCCGATACAGACCAGAACAAAAGCCCGGCTCCGCAGGGCGTCCCGGGCCGTCATGCCCTCCAGGGCAGCCGGGGGCGGCTGCGGTTGCGCGTCCGGCGTAGTGTTTCGAGCCGCGCGGGGCGTCTCCCGGATCGTGAGCGCGATGAGCGGAATCAGGGCGAGAAAGATCAATCCGAAGAGGAAGTACGTCACCCGCCAATCAAACGTATCGATGAGCGTTTCCGTCAGCACCGTGAAGATGAAGCCGCCGAAGTTCGCGCCCATGGCCGTCACGCCGATTGCGCGGCCGCGTCCCTCAACAAACCAGATGCCGATCAGCTTTCCCACCGGCAGCATGATCGCGCCGGGCATTCCCGCATACATCAGCAGATTCAGGGCGTAGAACTCCCACAGTTCCGTCATCCATGGACGGGGGAGAAAGCTGAGCGCGACGACCAGGAAAGAGGCCACCATGACAGGTGCGGAGCCGAAGCGGTCAAGCACCGGCCCGGCCAGCGGCGCCAGGACGCCCGTCATGGCAAAGAACGCTAGCGACGTGTTCACCTGCGCGCGATTCCAGCCGAACTCCTCTTCCAACGGGGTCACAAAGACGCCAAAGGAATACTGGAGAATGCCGACCGTCATCGCGAAGCAGATGAACAGCACGGCGGCGATGAGCCAACCGTAGTGCGGGCGGTACGTCATGCGGGACGGCGGGCCAGATGTGTCACGTCATGATGGTAACGCAGCGGCATACAGGATGACCACGTGCCGCATCCCCCATACCGGACCCATGACCCCGCCACGCCGGGGGCCGCCGCGCGCCTGTTCGCTGTAGCGCCTGCGAGGATTAGGCGCCTCGCCTCGGGCTGACAGGATGGGCCACATGTGCTGTATCGGTCTGGTGCCGTCCGTGCCGCGCCACGGCGCGGTGCTACCATTGATTGGCGGATGACGCTGTGGCGCGGGCCCGTAGCTCAGTGGCAGAGCAGTCGGCTCATAACCGATCGGTCGCAGGTTCGATCCCTGCCGG
>JAAXGS010000213.1:0-305 GCA_012271225.1 Dehalococcoidia bacterium
TCTCATTGATGTCGACGCGGATGCGCTTGCCGGTCATGTCCTCGAGCTCCTTGCGGAGCTCATCCACGCGCTGCCCCTGGCGGCCGATGACCACGCCGGGCCGGGCCGTATGGATCAAAGCGCGCACCTCACTTGTCTTGCGCTCAATCTCAACCCGCGCGACGGCGGCGTCTCGGTGCTTGTCGATGATGTAGTCCCGAATCCGCAGGTCCTCCTGCAGATTGGCCCGATACTGCTCCGGGCGATCGGCGAACCAATGGGTCTGCCACTCCTTGGTGTAGCCCAGGCGGAACCCGTACGGGTGG
>JAAXGS010000213.1:388-1257 GCA_012271225.1 Dehalococcoidia bacterium
CAGGCGGAACCCGTACGGGTGGACCTTGTGACCCATCTAGCCGTTCTCCTCATCGTCGACGATGACCGTCAGATTGCTGTGTCTGCGGAAATGCCGTCCCGCCTGTCCACGCGCCCGAGGTTTGTAGCGGCGCAGCGTCTCCGCCGGTCCGATGTCGATCCGCGCGATCCGGAGCGTACTCGGATCCATCTCATAGTTGTTCTCCGCGTTCGCCGCCGCGGACCGCACAACCTTGGCCACCTGCTTCGCCCATGGGCTTGGCATGAACTGCAGCTGCGTCAGCGCGTTGTCCACGCTCATGCCGCACAACATCTGCGTGAGCGGGTGCAGCTTGCGCACGGAGAGCGAGAGGCGGCGAGTGCTTGCGGTTACCTGCATGTCACGCTCTCCCGTTACCGCCGCGCCTGCCGCTCATTGCGCTCATGGCTGGCGTATTTGCGCGTCGGCGCAAACTCGCCCAGCTTGTGCCCCACCATGTTCTCCGTGATGTACAGGGGAACATGCCGTTTGCCGTCATGCACGGCCATGTTCAGCCCCACCATTTCCGGAACGATGGTGGAGGCGCGCGACCACGTGCGGATGACCGCGCGCGAGCTTGTCTGCTGCGCGACGGTCACCTTGCGCAAGAGCTTGGGGTGCACATACGGCCCCTTCTTAACGGATCGTGACATGGTGTCTCAGCGCTCTCGTGTGTTGCCTCTGTTCCGATTGTCTACCGGCGTGATCCTCGCCGTCCTCCGCGGCGGCGCGTGATGAAGATATCGGTTTTCTTGTTTCTGCGCGTCCGTTTGCCCAGGGTGGGTTTGCCCCACGGGGACTTGGGCCCCGGCATCCCGATGGGTGAGCGTCCCTCGCCGCCGCCGTGCGGA
>JAAXGS010000214.1 GCA_012271225.1 Dehalococcoidia bacterium
CTCCATGTCCGTGTGAATCTTCCTTCCGGCAGCCAGCGGAGCCGGCGTTCCCGCCTCCAGCTGCCACGCGCGCGCCTCCTGCGGCCCCGTTGTATAGAACGTGATCAGCCCCGCAACCGACTGCGCCAGCCGCGCGAGCGAGCCAGTGGCGTCCGCCGCCGCGCCCATCTCATCCCGGAACGCGGCCGCTTCCTCCGGCGCAAGGCGGGAAAGCTCCTCCTCAAGCCGCGCGGAGAGAGCGATGCAGCCGGCGGTCGGGCTGCCGTACCGCCGGTTCCACTCCCCGGCCAGTTCAACGCTGCGGCCCAGATCGTCCTCCGCGATGTTCAGCACAATGACCAGGGGCTTCGTCGTCAGGAACGTGAAACCCGAGAGCATGCGCGATTCGAGAGGCGTCACGTCTACGCTTCGGATTGCCTCGCCGTTTTCCAGGGATGCGTGGAGGCGGCGCAGCAGGTCGGCCTCCGTCATCAACTCCTCGCGCTCCGCCGTCCGCGCCCCCTTCAGGGAGTTGTCAATGCGCTGGAGCCGTCGCGAGACGATGGCCATATCCGCAAAGACCATCTCCATGAGCATGGTCTCCATATCTGCGTCCGGCGTCGAGTCCGGCAGCGCGGGCGAGCGGAATGCGCGGACGACAAGCAGGAGCATATCGGTCTGACTGACCTCCAGCAGATACTGCCCCTGTATGCCCCTGGATTTGCCAAGCTCCGGGGGTTGACCGGGGATATCCACAAAGGACAGTTCCGCCTGGACGACGCGCTGGGGCCGAACGAGTTCAGCAATGCGCGAGAGCCGGGGGTCCGGCACCCGAACCACGCCGAGATTCGGCCGCGCTCCGGAGGCGCCAAAGCCGCCCGTCTCCGCATGCGCGTTTGTGAGCGCGTTGAGCAGTGTGGTCTTCCCGCTGCCGGGAAGGCCAATCATGCCAACGTCCATCCAAGTCAGTCCAGGGCGTACAGGATGCCGTTGTCGGTGACGACATAAATCGTGCCGTCCGCAAACGCCGGTGAGCCGGATATTGGCCCGCCCATCCCGCCCGTCCACAGCCGCTCTCCCGTCGCTGCGTTCAGGGCATGGAAGCTGCCGTCCCCGGCGCCGATATACAGAGTGTCGTTGACGATTGTCGGCGAGCCCGCCTCGACAGGCTCCTCCTGGAGCGGCTGCCGCCAGATCTCGGCTCCGGAACTCATCGTGTAGGCAATGACGTCGCCCGTCCTCGTCGCAATATAGGCTCGATTGCCGGAGATGGCCGAGTCCGCCCTGATCTCCTCACCGACGGAGCGCGTCCAGATCACGCCGCTCTGCGCGGGCGGGAACGGCGCCATGCCCCAGATGAAGAACTGCGCCCACCAACGCAGCACCGTTTTCTCCAGCGGCAGGTTCTGCGCCCGGATATCGATGGCGCGGATGAAGCCGTCAAGCCCTCCAACGATTGCGACGCCGTTGCGAATGGCCGCGCTCCCGTCTATTGCGCCGCGCACCACGTACGCCAGCCGCGTCTGCCCGGTTTCACCCACCAGGACCAGAATCTCTCGGTCCTCCGTTGGCACAAACAGCAGCCCCTCGCTGACGGATGGCGGGGCGGACATGCCGCCCTCCGTGTCAATCTCCCACCGCAGGTCGCCGTTCCCCGCGTCAAATGCCTGAATCACGCCGTTCTGGCAGAAGGCGTACAGGCTCCCGTCATCGACCATCACCCATGCAAAGAGCGGGTTGGAGATTCGGGTCTCCCACACCTGTTCCCCCGTGGCCGCGTCAAGTGATTGGATCGTTGAGTTTCTGAATGCGACGAATACGCGGTCATCCGCCACAACGGCGGCTGTGTCCACCGGCCCGGGCGCTTCCTGCTCCCAAATCACGGAGCCGTCCTGGGCGGACAGGGCGAGGATGCGGGCGTCCAGCGTGGTCAGGAAGATGCGTCCGTTGGAAACGGTGGGGGACGCCCTGACCTCCGCGCCAAGATCAACGCTCCAACGCAGGTCGCCCTCCGGCGTGTGTTCCGCCTGCATAGCGCTGCCGGTCGCCATGGGGCCGCCGCGCGGCGTTGCCCAGTGTCCCTCTCCGGCCTGCGCCGTCAGGGTCGTTGTGGTGGGGCCGGTCAGCAGGCCCGGCGGCGCTCCACGGTCATAGATGAAGAGCGCCACGAGCGCAAGGGCCACACCGGCGAGCGCGCCGCGCCGAATCCAGCGCCACGTCGCGCGGCGTCGCTGCGTGCGCCGCGCGAAGGACTCACCCTCACGGCGGTTGCGAATCGGGGCGTCCTGAAGGTCCCGCCAGCACACGGCGCAGCGCGTGACGGCGGCGACGTTGATGGTCAGACATTCCGCGCACACGCGAAACGCGGCAGAGCGGTCATCCTCCGCGCTTATCCTCGTCGGCTCAAACCGCGCAATGTCATCCAGGATCTCCTGCCGTCCGCTCTCATCGGGGACGACAAGCCGCGTGTCGGCGTCGGAGAGGTTGACCTCCACATTCAGCAGCGTTTCCCGCATCTCCTGGGCGGAGGCGAACCGCTCCTGCGGGTCCCACGCAAGCGCCCTGCCGATGACCTCATCCAGGACCGGCGGCAGCGTTGGATTTGCGCGCGTGACGGGCAGTATCCCCCCCTCCTGCTGCTTGACGCGAACGGTGTCCCGCGTGTTGCCGGTGAACGGCAGGCGGCCTGTCAGCGTCTCATACAGCGCCATGCCGAGTGAGAAGATGTCCGCCTGCGGCGAGGGCTCCGCGCCGCGCAGCACCTCCGGCGCCATGTAG
>JAAXGS010000010.1 GCA_012271225.1 Dehalococcoidia bacterium
ACGCCCTCTCCGGACACGTCCCGCGTCACGGAGGGGTTGGCGTTCTTTCGGGCCGTCTTGTCGATCTCATCGATGTAGATGATGCCGCGCTGCGCCCGTGACACGTCATAATCCGCCGCCTGGATCAGGCGCAACAGGATGTTCTCCACGTCCTCCCCGACGTAGCCCGCCTCCGTCAGCGACGTCGCGTCCGCGATGGCGAACGGCACGTTCAGGATGCGCGCGAGCGTCTGCGCCAATAGCGTCTTGCCGCTCCCCGTCGGGCCGACAAGCAGGATATTCGTCTTGTCCAACTCAACGTCATCATCCTGGCCATCGTGCGGGGCGTTGCGCTTGTAGTGGTTGTAGACGCCGACGCTCAGCACGCGCTTGGCGCGTTCCTGCCCGATGACGAAATCACTGAGCAGCGTATAGATTTCCCTGGGGGTCGGGATCGGCTGCGGCTCCTCGTCCGGTTTCTCCTCCTCGGCGGCCTGTTCGCGCTTTCGGGGCCGCGGGCGCTCCTCCAGGATGCGGAGGCAGATCTGGACGCACTCATCGCAGATGTACGCCTTGTGATCAGGGCCCGCAAGGAGTCTGACAGAGCCCTCAGGTTTGTTGCAGAAGGAGCAACGGTGGGGCGTCTCGCCATGCCCCCCGCGCCGTCTCCGCGTTTCATCCACCATTGCTGCGTGCCACCCCGTCCCTGCCCGTCAGTTTATGGCCCGGTGAAAAGGCCTGTCCGGTTGCGCGTAAGGCTCCGGTCAGGCGGCGCTTGCGTCGCTCGCCTCCGGCTCCGGCCCCGCGAGGACCTCATCCACAATGCCGTATTCCTTGGCCTGCTCCGCAGTGAGATAGTAATCGCGATCCATATCCCGCGCCACCTTTTCAACGGGTTGTTGGGAATGCTTGGAGAGGATGCCGCGGATGATCTCCTGCAGACGGAGAATCTCCCGCGCCGCGATCTCGATGTCCGCCGCCTGCCCCTGCGCGCCGCCCATGGCCTGATGCATGTGGATGGTGGAGTTTGGCAGGGCGTAGCGCTTGCCGGGCGCGCCGGCGCACAACAGCACCGTGGCCATGCTGGCCGCCATGCCAACGCAGATGGTGGAAACGTCCGCGCGGATCAACTGCAGGGTGTCATAGATGGCCAGTCCGGACGTGATCACGCCGCCGGGGCTGCTGATATAGAGGGAAATGTCCTTGTCCGGGTCCTCGCGATCGAGGTAGAGCAGC
The DNA here is from genome assembly GCA_012271225.1 of Dehalococcoidia bacterium. GTDB lineage: Bacteria > Chloroflexota > Dehalococcoidia > UBA6926 > UBA6926 > VXMO01. Next base: position 1,216 of record JAAXGS010000010.1, read on the forward strand.
TGCGCGACGACCAGATTCGCAATCTGGTCATTGATGGGCGTGCCCAGAAAGATGATGCGCTCCTTGAGGAGGAGAGAGTAGATGTCAAAGGCGCGCTCACCCCGCGCGCCGGTCTCAATCACCATGGGCACAATGGCCTGCGCGCCCCCCGGCCCGATGCCGTGGGTCAGATCATCACCCTTCCAGCCTGTGACGTTCGTCATATCGTGAACACTCCTTTGGCGCGATGCCTTCATCGTCTCCCGGCTATCCCGGGTTCTCCTCATCGGACGCGGCGGCTTCTTCGCTCACGGCCTGATCGTCAGCGTCCGCAGCCGGGCCGTCCGCGCTGCCGTCGTCGCGCTGCCCCCGCGCGATCTCAACCAGCATATCCATTGTCTTGCGGGCGACAAGCCGGCGCTGCACTGTATCGCGAGCCTCCTCACGCTCAAAGACCTGGCGGGCCTGTTCCCGCGCGGCCTCATCCGGCTGGGAGGCGACCACGCGCGCAACGTCCTCATCAATCTCCTCATCGGATGCCTCCAGCCCCGCTTCCTCCGCGAGATCGGTGATCAGCAGTCCCCGCAGCACGCGCGTCTCCGCCTGCGGCCGCACGGAATCACGCAGGCCGTCCACGCCCTGCCCGATGTTCTGCGCGTATGCCGCCAACGAGGTGCCCATTCCCCGCATCTGCTCATCCTGATCCTGCAGGATGCGGTCGATCTCCATGTCGATCATGACGGGCGGGTACGCGACGGTCGCAACACCCGCGAGAGAGTCCAGAACGCGCTCCTCATACTCCGCGCGCGCCTGCGTCTCAGCCCGCTCCGTCATATCGGAGCGGACGCGGTCGCGCAGGGCGTCAACCGTTTCAAACGCATCGTCGCCAAAGCCCTCGAGGGACTGCACCCATTCGTCGTCCATCTCCGGCAGGTTCTGCTCCTTGACCTCCCGGACGGTGACGGTGAAGTGGGCCTCCTTGCCGTTGAGGTTGCGGATGGTGAAATCATCCGGGACGGAGATGCTGAACTCCCGGGTCTCGTCGGCGCTCATGCCAACAAGCCGCTCCGGAAAGCCGGGCGCGGGATAGGTCACGCTCTCCTGCGCCAGATAGCTGATCCCCGTCTCATCAAGAAAGACGCGCCGCTCCGTTGGGGCGGATTCACCCTCCCCAGCAGGCGCGTCCCCGTCCGCCTGCGGCGTATCGCTCGGCGCGCCGTCATCGTCCCCAGCCGCCGACGACGCGTCCGCAGCCTCGTCCGGCGCCTCATCCACGTATCCGCCGGCATCGATGGTCAGCAGATCGCCGAACTGAACGGGCCTGTCGGCCGGCTCCCACGGAGCGCCGCGGCGCCGTAGATCGTCCAGAACGCTCTCCACCTGGTCATCGGTGATCTCCGGCGTCTCCCAGTCCACGCGGATGGATGCGTAGTCCCCCAACTCGATCTCCGGATGCAGCGGGACGGTTGCGCGAAACGTGATTGGGTCCATGGACTCAATGTCCGTGACCTGGGGCTGGGCGATCGGTTCGAGCTCCTGCTGCTGAACCGCCTGCGCGAGCGTCCGTTCCAGCAGGGCCTCGATATCGTCCTGAATCAGGACATCCGCGCCGACATGCCGTTCAAAGATGATGCGGGGCGCCTTGCCCCTGCGGAAGCCCGGGATGGTGTAGCGCTGCACCAGCTTCCTGTAACTGCGCTGCTTGTGTTCCTCAATTTCCGCCTCGTCCAGCTCAATGAGCAGGCCGACCTGGCGATCAGGCATATCTTCAGGCGTTATCTTCACGCGCAGGCGCTCCATGTTTGGTGTGCTGACGGATACCTGTGACAGGCGGAAAGCCTATTATACATGGCGGCGCCGGCGGTCAGTCCGTGTTGGGGATGGACCGGGCGGGATCCCGCAGCTGCAGGTGCAGATCACGCAGTTGCTGCGCATCCACCGGGGACGGCGCGCTCATCATCAGGTCCTGGGCGGACTGCGTCTTGGGGAACGGGATCACCTCCCGGATGTTCGGCTCTCCGGCAAGCACCATCACGGTGCGGTCTATTCCCGGCGCGAATCCGCCGTGCGGCGGCACGCCGTAGTCAAACGCCTCAAGCATATGGCCAAACCGCTCCTGTATCTGCTCCGGGGAGTGGCCCAGGAGCGCGAATATCCTGTCCTGCAGGGCGCGGTCATGAATCCTGATTGAGCCTGAACCAAGCTCAAGCCCGTTGACGACAAGGTCATAGGCGCGGGAACGCGCCGAGTCGGGAGATTCTTCCAGCAGTCCGACGTCCTCCGGAACGGGCGCGGTGAACGGATGATGGACGGAGGTCAGCGCGCGGCCCCCCTCACCCTCGGCGTCCCCCGCCTCAAACAGGGGGAACTCTGTGATGAACGCAAAGGCAAGCTCATCAGGATCAGCCAGCGCCAGGCGGTGGCCAAGCTCTGCCCGCAGCGCGCTCAGCCCCGCGTTCACGATGTCCTCATGCGCCGCAACAATCAGCAGCAGGTCACCCGCCGACGCGCCCATTGTCCGCGCGATCTCCTGAACCGCCTCAATCTCCAGGTGGCGCGCCAGCGCGGACCGCACGTGTTCTTGTCTCAGCGCTCCGATGGGCGTATCCGGCTCTGCGTCAAGGCCGATTGTGGCGAGTCCGCGCGCGCCCTGCGTCCGCGCGATGTCCGTCAGGGCCTCCAGTTCACGCCTGCTGTAGCCGGCGCATCCCGGCGCAACGATCCCCCGCACCGCGCCGCCGGGCTCCGTCAGAACGGAGGTCAGCACGGCAACGCCGGTGTCCCTGACAATTGCGGAGATGTCCGTGATCTCCATTCCAAATCGCAGATCCGGCTTGTCCGTGCCAAAGCGCCGCATGGCCTCCGCGTACGTCATGCGGGGAAACGGCGCGGGCACGCGCTTGGACGGCGCGGCGGCGCCCGCAAGGCCGGTGTACAGGCTCTCCATCAGGTCCAGCACGTCCCGCTCATCCACGAAGCTCATCTCAAGGTCGAGCTGGGTGAATTCCGGCTGGCGATCTGCGCGCAGATCCTCGTCGCGAAAGCAGCGGGCAATCTGAAAATAGCGCTCGACGCCGGCGACCATGAGCAGCTGTTTGAGCTGCTGCGGCGACTGCGGCAGGGCATAGAAATATCCGGGATGAACGCGGGATGGAACAAGGTAGTCACGCGCCCCCTCCGGGGTGCTCTTCATGAGCATCGGCGTTTCAACCTCAAGGAATCCGCGCGCGTCCAGAAAATCGCGGATGTACTTGACCACCCTGTGGCGAAGCGCAAGATTCGCCGCCATCCTCTCCCGCCTGAGATCAAGGTAGCGATAGCGCAGGCGAAGCGGCTCATCCACCTCAGAATCCTCATTGATGTAAAAGGGCGGCGTCTTTGAGGGATTGAGGACGTCCACGTCTGTGGCGTGGACCTCTATGTCTCCGGTGGCGAGGCGGGGGTTCTCCGTGCCGGCCGGCCGCGCGCGCACCTCCCCGGTCAGCGCCACAACCCACTCCGCGCGCAGGGTGTCCGCCGTCCGGTACGCCGCCTCCGCCGCGGACGGATCGACGACGGCCTGCACGAGGCCTGAGCGATCACGGATATCCAGAAAGATCAGCCCGCCGTGGTCGCGGCGTCGATGAACCCATCCGGCCAGCCTCACGTCCTGTCCGGCGTGGGCGGCCGTGAGTTCACCGCAGTTATGCGATTTCAGCATGGGCAGGCAACGGAATGATCCTGCGTCGGCGTGTGTGCGTTCATCCAACTGTATTGATGGTGACAGGCCAGAGCGAGTTTCCGCGGTGAGCCTCTCTCACGCCGTATGCGGCCCTGTGCTGGCCCGGTACGGCACGGCGGTAAAATTCCGGGCCAGAATGCCCGACGAGGCTTTTCGGACATTTTTGGCATACCCGGTAGAAAGGAGGTGAAACCCGGGTATGCAGCCCTGCACAGATTTACCGTCACCGGCCTCAGCCACTGACCGTCACCACGCCAATCATAGCATGACGCGGGGGTGGGACCCCCGCGTCATTGCGGATGATTTCTTGTTGCGGGGCGGTCGCCCCCGGCGGCGCCCCGCAACACTGGGGTAAAGTAAGTATTAATCGTCGATGTAGCGGTCAAGCCGCTCATGGAGCCGCTTGTGGCGCAGGCGCTTCATGGCCATTGCCTGAATCTGGCGGACACGCTCTCGTGTCAACTCAAGCATTTTGCCGATCTCACGAAGCGTGTACTCCTTGCCGTCCATGAGGCCAAAGCGCAGCTCCAGCACCAGGCGCTCCCGCGGGGAGAGCGAGCCGAGGACCTCCGCCATGCGCTCCCGCAGCATGGTTGCCGCGGCGAGATCCGTTGGAGATTGGTCCTCATTCTGCGCGACAAAATCGGCCAGCGTCGCGCCGTCCTCGCCAATGGGCGCGTCAATGGAGGCCGGCTGCTGACTGAACGTCAGCAACTGCTCCACCTTGTCCGTCGTCAACTCCGCCTCAGCCGCCAACTCTTCCACGGTGGCCTCTCGGCCAAGCTTCTGAAGCAGCCGCTGCCTGGTGCGCTCAACCTTTGCGGCAAGCTCGCCCACGTGCACGGGCAGGCGGATGGTGTTCCCCTGCTCAGACGCGCTGCGGGAGATTGCCTGCCGAATCCACCACGTGGCGTACGTGGAGAACCGGAAACCGCGCTTGTGGTCAAAGCGCTCGACGGCCTTCATCAGGCCGATGTTGCCCTCTTGAATCAGGTCAAACAGGGGAACTCCCCTGCTCTGATAGCGCTTGGCGATACTGACGACGAGCCGGAGGTTGGCCTCGGTCATGGTCTTGCGCGCATCGTCGCCCTGCCGGATCGTCTCCATCAGGGACTCGCGCTCCCTGGCCGGCATGTCATCCGCGCCGGCCAGCCGCATGGAGGCGCGGCGGCCCTCATCGATACGAATGCCAAGCTCCGTCTCCTGCGCCGAGGTGAGCAGCTTGCGCCGGCCAATGTCCTGCAGGTAGCCCCGCAGCGGATCGCCGAGGTTCTCCGTCTCGGCGTCGCTGCCGGCGC
>JAAXGS010000011.1 GCA_012271225.1 Dehalococcoidia bacterium
AAGCACTTTGCCTGGCCTCAGGCGGTTGCGGCCGTCGGCCCATCCCTGCAGCGGCTTGAGTCCGGCATCACCGCGCCCCTGACCGGCGTGATGGTCGACCGATGGGGCGCGCGGCGCGTGCTGTTCATCGGGTTCTTTGTCGCCGGCGGGGCCTGCATGCTGATGAGCCGCATTGAGAATCTGTGGCAGTACTACGGCGTGTTCATCTTCTTCGCGTTCGGCCTCAGCGCGGGGTCGTTCATGGTGACGGCGGCGGCGATCAACGCCTGGTTCCGGCGCTACCGCGGCCGCGCCAACGGCATCATGCTTGTGGGCCCGGGACTCTCCGGGCTGATGGCCGGCGCGTGGGCGTGGCTGATTCCGGAATTCGGATGGCGGACGGTGCTCTTTGGCGCCGGCATCGGATTCTGGGTTGTGGGGCTTCCGCTGATCATGATGATTCGCAACCGGCCGGGGGACTACGGCATGGAGCCGGACGGCAACCCCGCGCCCCACAACCGAAACGATGACTCCCCGCCCGCCGTCGCCGCGCCAGATGTGAACTACACTCTGCGGACTGTGTTGCGCAGCCGGGGATATTGGCAATACGTCATTGCGACGTCCCTGTTGAGCGCGTCCTGGACGATCATCACGTTCGAGGCCCTGATGCTGGAGAAGAACGGCCTCTCCAGCCGGTTCATCGGGTTCATGTTTATCTGGCAGACGGTATCGAGTGTTCCCGTGCGTGTTGTGGTGGGAATCATCGCCGACTACGTCGACAAGCGTGTTGTTCTCGCGGCGGCGATTGTTGCGCAGGCGGCGTCCGTCGCGCTGTTCCCCACCGCGACGGAGCCATGGATGGCGCTGATTGCGGGATTCCTGTTGGGGAGCGCCATCGGCTCGCAATCATCGGTGCGGCTGGCATTTCAGGCGGAGTACTGGGGTCTGGCGATCTTTGGCCGGGTTTCAGGGATACAGCAGGGGCTTGCCTCACTGCCCGCCATCCTTGCCCCCATCGCCATCGGGCGTTTATACGATCAGACCGGCAGCTATGAGATCGGTTTCTGGATTGTCGCGGCAATTCTGCTGATCTCCGTGCCGCTGACGCTGACGGTCACACGCCCCCGGCCCGGCGTTCCCGCCTCCGGCTGACCGGCGCAGCGCGGGCCGGTGAGGAGCCGCGCCCGCGCGGCTCCTCACGTCAGCATGGCGAGGGGGCTATACTGACATTCATTCCGCCCGCGCGGAGAGGGATGACATCTCCGGAGGTTGCCGTCAGCACAGCATTATCAGTTCTTGTCCATCCCAACCGCATTTTCTACGGGTGGTGGATGGCGGTGGCGGGTTTCGGCATCCTGTTCTATACGTCTGGCGCCTTCTTTTACGGGTTCGCCCCGTTCTTTGACAAGATTCTTGAGGAATTTCGCTGGCCGGCTGGGCTTGCCGCCGTCGCCTTCGCCTTTCAGAGGATGGAGCAGGGCATCTTTGGCCCGATCGTCGGCTATGTCGCGGACCGCTTCGGGCCGCGGAAATCACTGCTCGGCGGCCTCTTTGTCCTCGGCTGCGGGTTCATCGGGCTCAGCTATATCCAGAACATCTGGCACTTTTACGCCGCATTCGCGCTCTTGGCGCTTGGGCTGGGCTTCGGATCATTCCTGACGGTCAATACGGCGGTGAACGCCTGGTTTGTGCGCAAGAGAGGGCGCGCCATGGCCATCGTCTCGTATGGCGCAGGCGTCAGCTCCCTGCTCGTGCCGGTGATCGTGGGGCTGATTGCGGCGTTTGAGTGGCGGGAGGCGCTGCTCTATCTGGGGTTCGCCACATGGGTTATCGGCCTGCCGCTGGCGATAATCATGCGTGACGCGCCGGAGAAGCACGGCCAGAGGCCGGACGGCCTGACCGACGCGGAGGCGGCTGAACTGGCCGCTGCCCCCGCCGATGACCGATACTTGGATACGCCCTTCACCACGCGCGAGGCGATTCGGACGTCCGCCTACTGGAAATACGTGGTGGCGTCCATGTTCGGCTTCATCTTCTTCTCCGCCTACGTCATCCATCAATTCGTCGCGTTCAAGTCATTTGGATTGACCGAGTCCTGGACGACGGCGTTGGTGACGTTGATGCCGTTGGCGAGTCTGCCGGGCCGCATTGTTGGGGGCGTGCTGGCGGACGTCTATGACAAGCGCAAGATCGTCGCCGTTTCGTGGGCCATGCAGGCGGCAGGCGCGGTCATGCTGCTCTTTGTGTCGGAGCCGATCAGCGGCGTCATCTTCGCCCTGTTCTTCGGGTTCGGATTCGGGCTGGGCAATCCGCCGCGCTCCGCCCTGCTGGGAGAGCTGTTTGGCCGCCAGGTCTACGGCCAGCTGCTGGGACTGCAGTTCACCGCAACGTCCTTTGGCGGCATCCTCGCGCCCATCTATGCGGGCACGATGTACGACCTCTACGGCGGAATGGGGTACCGCATCGCGTTCCTGACGCTCGGCCTCTGCGCCGTCGTCTCCATTTACCTGTATCTGACGATGAAGCGTCCGCAGTTGCCGGCCAGAATCGCGCAGACGTACGTCGACGCGGGAGACGCTAGGCGGTGAGCAACTGCCCGGCGTAGACCGTCGCGGCGGGGCCGGTCATGTAGACGGGGCTGGTGATTGCGCCGTCCCACTCAATCAGCAGCGGTCCGCCGGGGAGATTGACTGATACACGGTCGTCAACATGGCCGGCGAGACGCGCCGCAACCACGGCGGCGCAGGCCCCGGTGCCGCACGCCATGGTCAGACCTGCGCCGCGCTCCCACACGCGCACGGTCATCGCGTCGCGCGCATGGACATTGACGATCTCAAAGTTGACGCGCTCCGGGAACAGCGGATGATTCTCGACCATTGGCCCAACGGCGTCGAGCGGAAAATCGCCGACGGGCGAGTCCATGAACATGACGGCGTGCGGATTCCCCATGGAGACAAAGGAGAGCCGCAGGGCGTTTCCGCCCACGTCAACCGCATAATCCATCACCGGGCCGGTGACGGGATTCTCCACTGCGACGGGGATGCGCTGCGGGTCAAGCTCCGGCGCGCCCATCGCCACGCGGACGGATTCGATTGAGCCGTCCTCAGCGCCGCCATGCTGCGGCCAAACCGTCATCAGGCCTCCGAGCGTTTCAATGGGCAGGGCCGCGCCGTTTCCATGCGACGGGTCTGGGACAAGCCCGCGCTCCGTGACGTATTTGGCGACGCAGCGGATGCCGTTGCCGCACATTTCCGCCTCAGAGCCGTCCGGGTTGAAGATCTGCATTCCAAAAGCGGCCCTGGTGGAGGGGCGGATGACGAGGATGCCGTCCGCGCCGACGCCGAACCGGCGGCTGCACGCCGCGCGCGCCACCTCCGGCCAATCCGTGGAGTCCGCCTCAACGGGACCGCCCTCGACAACGATAAAGTCGTTGCCCGTGCCGTGCATCTTGACGAAATTCATACGCCTGCCGCCTCGAATAGCCCTCTGCTTCGATGTTCCTGGTTTCGGATCAACTCTCCTGCGCCCAGTATACGGGTGTGCTTGTCCGGCATCCATTCACGGGCGGGCGTCAGGCGATGCGCAGGGCATCTCGCAAAGACTCCGCAAGGGCGGCCGGATCCGGCGCCGCATCGGCATCCGCATGGCCCGGAGACGGCTGGGGCGTCACATCGAGCCATGCGATGCGCGGGTCATCCGCGCGGAACCATGCGAACTGCGTCCGAGCGAATCGGCGCGTCCTGCGGACAATGGCGCTCCGCATGTCCTCCGGTGGCAGTTGGTCCTCCAGGCGCGCGGCGATTTCCCGATAGCCGATGCTGCGGAACGAGGAGAGGGACGGCGAGTAACCCTGTGCGAGGAGCGACCGCACCTCATCAACCCAGCCTGCATCGAGTTGCTGCTCGACGCGCCGCGCGATCCGATCATCCAGCGCGCTCCGCTCCATCGTGAGGCCCGCAATGCGCGTGTCCCAGGGCGGGGGGGTCTGTGTCCGCAGCGCGGAAAACGGCCGGCCGGTTTCCCTGATGACCTCCAGGGCGCGGATGATGCGGATCAGGTTGTTGGGGTGAATATGCTCCGCGGCGGCGGGATCAAGACGGCGCAACTCGGCATGGAGCGCGGCGGGGGACGCGCCCTCCGCGCGCTCAAACAACTCACGCCGCAGATGCGGGTTCGGCGCGACGGCCGGCACGTTCCAACCCTCAACAAGCGCCCAGACGTATTGGCCGGTTCCCCCGACGATGATCGGCGTCTTTCCGCGCCGCTGAATGTCCGCGATGGCGCAGGCTGCGCCCTCCAGAAATCGCCCAAGAGAAAAATCGTCATTCGGGGCGCTGAACCCGTACAGGTGGTGCGGCACGCCCTCCCGCTCATCCGGTGTTGGTATGGCCGCGCCTATGGTGAAACCGCGGTAGACCTGGCGGCTGTCCGCGTTGATGATCTCACCGTCGATGAGCCGCGCCAGACCGACGGCGGCCGTCGATTTCCCCACCGCCGTGGGCCCTGCGATGACAATCACGCGAGAGGACATGTGACCGGCCTGCCGTCTGAACCGGGTCGGCTGCCCGCGCGCTAGTCCTGCGGAATGTCCACCCATGCGCCGCCCTGCCGCATGGAGGCAACGAACGTCTCCGCGGCGTCCAGCGACTGCAAGCCCTGACGGAACGTCAGGAGCAACGGCGTCGGCTCCGCCCCGCCCATGACCCACTGCGCGAACTGCTCCTCGATGTTGACGTGGCGTTCTTCCTCATACGCCGCGCGGAGATCATCCGGCACGGGAATCGGCTCCGCCTCCGCGCCCTCGCCCTCGGCGACGCGGACGGACGCGAACGGGTCGGCGGGGTAGGCCTCGACGATGATGCTTCCGTGCTCGCCGTGCAGGGCGATGCGCGCGTTCTGCGCGCCCCGCGGAGGGAGGTTGTCATGCAGGTAGCGCACGACGCGATCCTCCCCAAGCTCGGCGACGATGGCCGAGAAGCCGACGCGCCTGTTGCCAACCTCATACTGCCGCCGGACAGCAAACAGCCGCGTATGCTGGCCGACCCAGCGGTTCAGGATGTCAAAGTAACTGCCAAAGGCAAGGTACGGCGTGTGCCACCGCGCCTCCGCGCTGAGAACCTGTCCAATGCGCCCCTGGGCCAGCAGGCGCAGGACCAGGGCATCCTCCCGGGCGTACGGCCCATGCGGGAACGCGGGGTACTGGCGCGCCTTGAGGGCGGGCCGGGCCTCAAGCGCCGCGAGGATCTCCCGCCCCTCCTCCGCAGTCATCGCGAGCGGGTTCATGGTGAGGACGTGTTTATCGTTCTGTATCGCGCCGAGCAGGATGGCATGGTGTTGCGGCGCCTGCGTTCCGGTGAAGACAACGTCCACGTCCGGTGACGAAACCACGTCCTCCCAGGATGACGCCTGCGCCGGTATGCCGAATCGCTCCGCGGTCCGCGCCGTCGATTCTGCGCTGCTGTTCGCAACAGTCACAAGAGAGACGCCGGGCGCGCGCTGCAGCTCCGGCACGACGCGCGTCGATGAGAATCTGCCCGCGCCAACGAGACCCACACGAATGGTCGAACCTGTTGCCATGTTTTAAAACTCCCTGTAGCCGGTTTGGCTGTAGCTGCGCCGCTCAATATGCCCTTTTGCAGTGGACACGTTCAAAAAACTCCTGTAGCCGGTTTGGCTTGATGAGATAGGTCGCGCTTGCGTGATTCGGATGCAATCCCGCGCTCATATCCATTGTATAGGGGGCGCGTGGCAGGGGCGATACCGTCCGCGGGGAAAGACCGGGCGTCAGCCCTGCTGCGCCGCCGCCCGGACCAGTGACGCGAACTGCTCCGCATTGAGGGACGCCCCTCCAATCAGGCCTCCGTCTACTCCGGGCTGCGCAAGCAGCGACTCAACGTTCTGGGGGTTCATGGAGCCGCCGTAGAGGATGCGGACGGATTCCGCGGCGCCATGCCCGCGCGCGTCCGCAATCGTTTCCCGGATGACGGAGATGCCCTCCCGGGCATCGTCCGGGGTTGCCGCCACGCCTGTTCCGATGGCCCATACCGGCTCATAGGCAATGACGATTGGAGCAACATCGTCGATGTGGGCGATGCCCGCGGTTGTCTGCGCGCGCAGGATGTCCGTGGCGCGGCCGGCCTCGCGCTGCTCCAGTGACTCGCCCACGCAGAGTATCGGCGTCAAGCCGTGCTCGAGAGCCGCGCGGACCTTGTCGTTGATGAACTCATCCGATTCCATAAAGTAGGCGCGCCGTTCGGAATGCCCGATGATCACGTACCGGCAGAGGTTCTGCAGCATCGTCGGGGAGATTTCACCCGTGTAGGCTCCGGATGGGGCGGGATACAGGTTCTGCGCTCCAAGCGCGATGGCGGAGCCGCGCAGCGCCTCCGCAACAGCATGGAGTGACACAAAGGGCGGGCAGACGGCCACATCCACCCCCGCCGGGTCTCCAACGGCGTGGATGACATCGCTTGCCAGCCGCCGGGCCTCCGCCGGCGTCGTGTTCATCTTCCAGTTGCCGGCAATGAGCGGGGTGCGCGCCGGTGTCACGGGATTTGCCTCGTTTCCGTTGTCACGCCGCTCACGCGCCGAATTTGTCCAGTTTGCCGGCGTTGGCGAGCGCGAGGGGCATGATGTCTGTTGCGGAGATTGTGCCCAGCATCCCCCGAAGGCATTCGCGCTCGCTGAATGCCTCCGTGAAGCCTCTGGCAACGTGCCGTGACTTGATCAGGATGGGAACGGGGTGCCAGCTGTGCTCGGCGAGGGCGGTTGGGGTGGAATGGTCGCCGGCCACAATCAGCACGTCCGGATCAAGATCAAGCAGGGCGGGCAGGCTGCGATCAAGCCGATTGATGGCCTCGACTTTCGCGTCGTAGTCGCCATCCTCGCCGCCGCTGTCCGTTGACTTGTAATGGATAAAGAAGAAATCGTGCTCGTCCCAGTGCCGGCGCGCCGTCTCAATCTGATCATCGATGCTGTCGCCGGCCTCGACCACATTCATGCCCACCAGCTTGGCGAGGCCGCGGTACATGGGGTAGGGAGCGATGGCGATTGGCGTCAGCCCGTAGACGTCCGCCATTTGGGGCAGGTCCGGCCGCGTGGAGAAACCGCGGAGCACCAGGCCGTTGGCGGGGTGTTGGTTGGCAATCGCAGCCGTCGCCCTGTCCAGAAAGGCGTTCAGGATTTCCGCCGTGTGCTCCCCCCAGGGCTCCGTCGCCGTCACGGGCAGCGGCGCAAGGCCCTCACGCTGCGGGTCGCTGTCCGTCAGGGCGTGGCTGAGCGGAGGCCCGCCCTCCGCGGGACGAAGGAGCAGGGCGAATCGGTGTTCACGCCCGGGGCGGGCGATTGCCTGAGCCTGCCGCAGGGAGACGCGGTTCAGGCGTTCCGTGAGACCGGGTGTGACATCAGAGGAGATGCGGCCTGCGCGCCGGTCCGTGATGAGACCGTCCGGGCCGAGTGTGCAGAAATTGCCGCGGGCGGCAACGTCTCCCGCCCGCACGTCCATGTCAAGCCCGAGTGCCTCGAGGATGCCCCGGCCGATGAGGTAGTGGATGGGATCGTAGCCAAAGAGCGCGAGGTGGCCGGGGCCGCTGCCGGGCGTGATGCCGTGCGCGACGGGCAGCGACAGGCCGCACTGGGAGGCGCGGGCGAGCCTGTCGAGATTGTGCGTTTCAGCCGCCTCAAGCTCCGTTCTCAGGGTCTCGGGGTGGGGGATGCCGCCGAGCCCGTCCATGACCAGCATGACGATCTTTGTATCCGTCTTGCGCGCCAGGCTCTTGATCAATCCGAAGTCAGCCACGTCGATTATCCCGATGCCCCCGCTAGTCCATGTCCTGTAATGCTGCCACGCCGGGCAGAACCCGTCCCTCCAGAAACTCCAGCGCCGCGCCGCCGCCGGTTGAGACATGGGTCATCGCCTGGGACAGGCCAAGCGTGTCGACAGCCTCCGCCGTTGAGCCGCCCCCAATCACGACCGTCGCGCCGGCTCTTGCGTGCTGCGCGAGCGCATGGGCAACGCCGCGCGTTCCCTCCGCAAACTGCGGAAACTCAAAGACGCCCATCGGACCGTTCCAAAGGACGGTCTGACACAGGCGCAGGGCGCGGGCGTAGGCGTCCCGCGTCTCCGGGCCGATGTCCAGCAGCATCGCGTCATCCGGGACGGAGTTGCTTTTGACGACGGCCGCGCTGGCGCCGGCGGAGAGTTTGTCCGCCACGACGACATCGGACGGAATGAGCACCTGGACGCCGCGCGCGTCTGCGGCGCTCAGAATACGGCCTGCCATCTGCGGGCCGTCCGCCTCCACCGGGCTCTTTCCGGCGCGCAGGCCGCGCGCGGCGAGGAATGCGGCGGCCATGCCGCCCCCGAGGAGCACCATGTCCGATGAGTCGATCAGACGCTCCATCACGGCCATCTTGTCGCCAACCTTTGCGCCGCCCATCAGCGTGGCAAGCGGGCGGCGCGGCGAGTCCAGGATTCCGCCGAGCATCCGCAACTCCGCGTCCATGAGCAAACCTGCCACGGCGGGAAGGAGGCGGGCAACCCCTTCCGTTGAGGCGTGGGCGCGGTGCGCGGCTCCGAACGCGTCATTAACGTAGATGTCCGCGAGCCGGGCGAGCGCGGCGGCATGAATCGGATCGTTCAGCGCCTCTTCCGGGTGAAAGCGCAGGTTTTCCAGCATCAAGACATCGCCCGCCGCAAGCCCGTGCGCCTGCCTCTCCACGTCCGCGCCGACGGAGTCCCCCGCCGCGTGGACGGGCGCGTCGAGAAGATCCGAAAGACGCGCCGCGACGGGAGCGACGCGCAGGGATTCATCAACGCCCTTGGGGCGTCCGAAGTGGGTGGCCACGATGACGCGCGCGCCGCGCGCGCGGAGATTGTTGATGGTGGGCAGGGTGGCGCGAATGCGGGAATCGTCCGAGATGACGTGTGTGCCCGGCTCCATGGGCACGTTGAAATCCACGCGCACAAGGCATGTCGCGCCGGAGACGTCGATGTCGTTGACCGTTTTTTTCATTCTGCGCGTGCTGCTCTGATGCTGAAGGAACCTCGCACGATGATACCAGAGGCGTGGGGACGTGAATGCCGGGGGCGTTGCCCCGCGCGCCGGAGGCAGCCCGCTGCTTGACGCTGAATGTGCGGTATGCTACCGTCCGCGCAATACCTGCACGGTGGTCGGTTGTCTGTGCCATCGTGATGGTCGCTTGGGGAGGAGACCGGAGGGGAGAGAGGGAGTCGTCATTCCCGCGGGAGACGAATAGACTGGAAGTCTCCGCGGCCCGCTAGCTCAATTTGGCAGAGCAGCTGACTCTTAATCAGCGGGTTCCAGGTTCGAGTCCTGGGCGGGTCACACGAGAGACAGAGGGGAAGTGTCGGAACTGGCAGACGAGCGTGATTTAGGATCACGTGCCCCAGGGCGTAGGAGTTCGAGTCTCCTCTTCCCCACGACAAGGCAAGACAGCGCGCAGGTGGCAGACATCAACGGACACAGGCGCAGAAGGCCTGAAGGTTCGCAGCGAGGAGGCTCTGTGGCAACGGAAACAGGACAACCGGTTCTTGAGATCAAGGACCTGGTGACACGGTTCTATACGGCTGACGGCGTCGTCAAAGCCGTGGACGGCGTCAGCTACAACGTACGCGAGGGCGAAATCGTCGGTGTCGTGGGAGAGAGCGGCTCCGGCAAGAGCGTCACGGCGTTGTCGGTGATGCGGCTCATCCCCCCGCCCGGCGGGCGGATAGAGCAGGGTGAGGCCCTTCTTGACGGCGAGGACATGCTCAAGATGAGCAATGAGCGGGTGCTTGAGGTTCGCGGCGCAAAGATCGCCATGATCTTTCAGGAACCGATGACATCGCTCAATCCGGTTCTCACCATCGGACGGCAGTTGACCGAGGCGCTTGAAACGCATTTGGAGATGAACCGCGCGGCGGCGGCGACCAGGGCGGGCGAGCTGCTTGAAATGGTCGGCATCCCGGACGGGCGGAACCGCCTGAATGACTACCCCCACCAGTTCAGCGGCGGAATGCGGCAGCGCGTCATGATCGCCATGGGGTTGAGTTGCGAGCCGCGCCTGCTCATTGCCGATGAGCCGACCACCGCGCTGGATGTGACGATTCAGGCGCAGATCCTGGAGTTGATGCAGCGCCTGAATCAGGAGCTTGGAACGGCGGTCATCATCATCACCCACAACCTCGGCGTGGTTGCGCGGTATGCTCACTGGATCAACGTCATGTACGCCGGGCGGATCGTTGAGTCCGGCCCCGCCGAGACGATCTTCAAGAATCCGCGCCATCCGTACACCATTGGCCTGCTCGCCTCCGTGCCCCGGCTTGATGAGCCGCGCCGGGCCAAGCTGGAGCCGATTGAGGGGATGCCCCCGGACCTGATGAATCTGCCGGGCGGATGCTCATTCCGTCCCCGGTGCCCGTTTGCCATCGATCGTTGCGCGGAGGAGTATCCACCGTTTGAGCCGGTGGACGGTTCAATCGACCATATGAAGGCGTGCTGGGTGGATGTCACCACCGCCGGCATGCATGCTGCAGGGAGTGCCAACTGATGACCCAGGAAAACGAAACGGCCGTGATGACGCAGGAGAGCGGAGCGGCTCCGGACGGAGCCGAGTTTGAGGGCGAGAATCTTCTCGAAGTCAACAACCTGAAGATGTACTTCCCGGTGAACTCCCGGGGAGTCATTCCGCGCCATGTTGCCGACGTCAAGGCGGTCGATGACATCAGCTTCTTCGTCCGGCGCGGCGAGACGCTTGGCGTGGTGGGCGAGTCCGGCTGCGGGAAGACCACGGTTGGACGCTGCATTATGCAGGTCTACAAGGTCACGGATGGTGAGGTCGTCTTTGAGGGCGTGGATCTGACCAAGCTCAGCCCGGGGCGCATGCGCCGCATGCGCCGCCGTTTGCAGATGATCTTCCAGGACCCGTACAGCTCTCTGAACCCGCGCATGACCGCCGGCTCGATCATCGGCGAGCCGATCCGGATCCACAACATGGCCCGCGGACGCGGCGAGTATATGGAGCAGGTGGAGGAGTTGCTGCGCGTCGTCGGGCTCAACCCGTACATGCGTGACCGCTACCCGCATGAGTTCTCCGGCGGACAGCGGCAGCGCATCGGCATCGCGCGCGCGTTGGCCGTGCGCCCCAGCCTGATCATCTGTGATGAGCCGGTGTCCGCGCTGGACGTGTCCATTCAGGCGCAGGTCATCAACCTGCTTGAGGAACTGCAGGAGCAGTTTGATCTGACGTACATCTTCATCGCCCATGATCTGTCCGTGGTGCGGCACATCAGCGATCGCGTCGCGGTGATGTACCTCGGCAAAGTCGTGGAGATCGCCACGCGTGAGGAGTTGTATGAGAATCCGCTGCATCCCTACACGCGGGCGCTCCTCTCCGCCGTTCCGATTCCGGACCCGCTGGTGGAGCGTCAGCGGGAGCGCATCGTCCTGACGGGCGATGTGCCCAGCCCGATTCGCCCGCCGTCCGGATGCCGATTCCACACGCGGTGCCCCATCGCCATCGACATGTGCTCCGAGGAGGATCCGGAGTTCCGGAACGTCGGCGGCGACCACTGGGTCGCCTGCCACCGGGTGTAGGGCAACCGCTCAGGCCGCATCAAAAAGGGGGGGGTGCTGTGGCCATTGGCCGCGGTGCCCCTCTTTCGCAACATCGCCAAGACTCACTTTGCGGGAGACAAGGGTTGCGGCAACTCTAGCGGCGGCGTACAATTGTCCTAGATGCCGTTGAGGAGGTAACTAACATGGCAGTTGCTCGTCGCAGCCGAAATCGAGACAACGGCGCCACGGCCGCTATTGTGGCTGACAGTGAACCGAAAGAGGCGATGACGACGGCCGAGGCGAGTGCTTGGGCGACGGAGCATGTTGGGTATGTTGTGACACCCTCAAACATTGCTTATCTAGTAAATTACGGACTAATTCCTGCCGCCTCAACGACTTCTGGGGAACTCCGCGTATTCAAGCATGACCTTTCTAGTTATTATTCCTCCCGAAACGGTCACAGAGAGCAGGCATTCAAACGACAACTTGGAGAAGATATCGATTGGGCATTGTCTTTCGAGCAATATAAGGAGGCAGAGACTACCAAGCATGTGCATCGACTCCATCCGTATAAAGGAAAATTCATTCCTCAACTTGTAGAGTACTTCTTGGACTCACACACAGATGATTCAAAGACTTACCCAGTGTTCGCACCCGGTGATGTGATATTGGATCCTTTCTGCGGAAGTGGAACCACACTTGTGCAGGCGAACGAACTCGGTATGCATGCTGTCGGTATAGATGTCTCAAAATTCAACGCGATGATCAGCAACCTGAAACTTGCCCGGGTTGATTTGGCGGCTCTTGAAGAGAGTGCCGCCAAGGCGGCTGCTGCGATTGAGGCGGACAACCTAGGCCAGCGCGCACGACAGTTTGAAGAGGCTCTGCTTAGAGAACTAAGTGACTTCAACGCTGCTCATTTTCCGCGTGGCAAGTTCCGCATGAAAGTTCGCAGTGGCGCTATTGATGAAGACAGCTACGGCGCGGCAAAACAGCTAGAGTTTCTCTGGCGCTACCACTCGCTAACCGAGGAATATGGTGTAGACAACAGCATCCCGGAAGGCGCCGATAACTTTATGGAATCATGGTATCACCAGTCAGAACTGAGTGAGATTCACACCGCCGAGGCAGTTATCGCGACCATTGAAGATTCGTCCATCCGGGATGTTCTGCGCCTTATACTGAGCCGTACAATCCGATCGTGCCGAGCAACGACGCATTCGGATTTGGCCACGCTCATCAAGCCGGTAACTGAAACCTATTACTGTGGCAAGCACAGTCAGATTTGCAAACCCTTGTTCTCGATCCTTAGCTGGTGGAATCGATACGCGAAGGACACCATCAAGCGGCTGGTACAGTTCGCGGAACTTCGAACAGATACCCGGCAGTTCTGCCTTACCGGAGATTCAAGGACATTAGACATTTTGGATGAACTAAAACAGACGGCCCCTAAGCTGGCTAGTACTGCCAAAAAACAGGGTGTCGCCGGTATTTTCTCTAGTCCGCCGTACGTTGGCATGATCGATTACCATGAGCAGCACGCTTACGCCTATGAACTCTTTGGACTGCCTCGGAATGATGATGCTGAAATCGGTCCCCTCAGTGGCGGCAAGGGTAAGGCCGCCAGGGATGCCTACGTGCGGGGAATTGCTGACGTTCTGATCAATTGCCGCACGGTGATGCGGAATGACTGGGACGTGTTCTTGGTGGCGAATGACAAGTTTGGCCTCTACCCGCTTATTGCAGAGCAAGCAGGCATGGAAATCGTCAAAGAATATCGACGTCCTGTGCTGAATCGTGCGGAGGGTGACAAGGGTGCTTACGGCGAGTCCATCTTTCACATGAAAGGGAGGAAGTTGCTCGATGCTTGATGTAAAGGCAATTGAATCTGTTATCACACGGGCTCTCCAAGAAAAGATAAGCTCCTACAATCCTGAACCCAATAGTATGCCATTTCATACTAGGCTGCTGGGCAGGGATAGGATGGCTTTGTATTCGTTCATCCATTCTCTTTCTACCAGCTTTGGAACGAAAATTTTTGAGCGAGTTGCTCTTCAATTGGCCGCAGATCGCTTTACAAAAGTAGAACAACAGAAAAGCGTCGGGAAGACGATTTCGACTGGTGCACAGACAGTTATCGCAGAAATTGTTACTGCACTTCGTTCCGGCAATATTCAACCGAATGCCTCCGAGGCAGTAAAACAGATTCGGTTGGTAGCACGAACTGGTGACCCTGTTCAAATTCGGTTACCTAAAGTTGACATCTATTTAGAAGAAGAGGGAGAAATTGTACTAATTGAACTAAAAACGGCGAAACCTAACGTAGATGGATTCGAGAAAGTAAAGCAAAATCTGTTAGAATGGATTGCCGCTATTTTCTACCAAGACATTGGGGCGCAGGTGACTGCCTTTGTTGGAATCCCTTACAATCCAGACTACCCTAAGCCATATGCGCGCTGGACTCTGAGAGGTATGCTGGAGATTGAGAATAATAAGGAACTCAAAGTAGCTGATGAGTTGTGGGATTTCTTTGCGGGAGAACCGATTTACAACGCTCTTCTGGACTGTTTCGAGCGTGTCGGTATCGAAATGCGTGAGGAGATAGACGCATACTTCAAGCGCTTTACCTAGCTGCAGATCCGTAATCAGGACTTCTCGGGCCGCTCACGCACCCCCGTCTTCGCTCTGCGCTTGAGGATTGCATTGCGGACGGCGTTGACAAAGCTCTTTCCGCTGACGCCCATCTTGCGGGCGCGCCGTCGCTTGTCCTGCCGTCGCTCCCCGCGCGTTGCCTCGCTCCTCTCGTTGTCGTTAGACATCGTGGCGTGGTGAGAGTTTAATCTGAGTGATGTCTGTCATAGTGGTCACGGAATTGCTTTTCATGCTTCACTGCCCATTCGGCCAAAGCTGGCCCATTGATCCCGCGAGCGATGTCAATCAGGGCGCGCCGAAAATCGCCGGTGATCTCTCGTTTCCGTAGTTCAGTATCTATCCGCCCAGTCACTTTTCCATCGTCACCCGGCACGAACAGATTATTTACCGGCTGCCCGCAACCGCACAGGCAGCCCGGCTGTGATAACAGCCCAATCCGTTTAAAGGACTCATCCACGTAGCGGGTGTAGTAGCCGTAGTCGAAGAGGGCATCTAACTCAGCCGGCGTGAGGTGCTCCGCGATGTCCGGGCTGCGGCGCAGCAGATCACGGAAGTCCTGGCCAGTGTTCCACGACTCCATCGAGGCTGACTGCGTGATCTTGTACGCCTTATCCCGCGTTAGCCCCTTGTCGATGAGCGCGAGCATGACGCGCTGAGAGAAAACAAGCCCGCGCGTCCGTTCAATGTTGGCGAACATCGCGTCCGGGTAGACCACCATGCCGTCGATGACGGACGCGGCAAGATCGAGGATGTAGTCGAGCGCCATCGTTGCGTCCGGCAGAATAATCCGCTCCGCGGACGAGTGCGAGATGTCGCGCTCATGCCAGAGCGCGACATTCTCCAGCGCCGTCACGGCGTGGCCACGAATGAGCCGCGCAAGGCCGCAGATCCGCTCTGAGAGCTCCGGGTTGCGCTTGTGCGGCATGGCGGATGATCCGGTCTGACCTTCCTCAAACCGCTCCTCAACCTCCCGCACCTCCGTGCGCTGCAGCCCTCGAATCTCCGTGGCGAATTTTTCGAGCGATGCCGCGCAGAGCGCCAGCGTGGTCACGAACTCGGCGTGCCGGTCCCGCGGCACAATCTGGCTTGATATCGGCTCGACAACCAGCCCGAGGAATCTGCACGCGGTTTCCTCAACCTCCGGCGGGAGCGTGGCGTGAGTTCCGACTGCGCCGGAGAATTTGCCAACGCTCACGGTCCGCAGCGCCTGTTCCAGGCGCGAGCGCATGCGGCGGGTCTCCTCCACCCACAGGGCGAGCTTCAGGCCGAACGTCATCGGCTCCGCGTGGACGCCGTGCGTGCGCCCCATCATCAGCGTGTCCTTGTGCTCCAGGGCGCGCCGCGTGACGGCCTGTTCCAGCGCGTCCACATCTGCAAGGAGGATTTTTAACGCGGCGCGCAGCTGAAGGGCGGTGGCGGTGTCCCACACATCGTTGGACGTCAGCCCCTTGTGGATGTGGCGGCTCTCAGTGCCAAGACCGTATGAGACCGATTCCAGAAAGGCGGTGACGTCATGATGCGTTCTCTGAAAGGCGTTCCGCCACAGGTCCATGTCAAACTGCGCGCGCTCCAGCTTTGGGATATCCTCCGCCGGAATGGCGCCGTGCTCCGCCCACGCCCGGCAGACCGCCAGCTCAACCTCAAGCCACTGCTGGAACTTGAACTCGTCCTGCCAGATGGCCCTCATTGCGTCACGGGCGTAGCGGTCAATCACAGCGTCTCCCTCACGTGCCGCGTCCGCTACCGAATGGACTCATCGATATCGCCCGGTCGAGGCGCTCATCCCTGCGATTGCCGGAGACGGAACGCGTCCCAGGCCTGCTGAACGGGCGGGTGTTTGAGCGAGAGAATGGCGGCGGCCAGGTATGCCGCGTTGCGCGCGCCCATGGAGCCGATGGCGACCGAGGCGACGGGCACGCCGGGCGGCATCTGCACGATGGAGTAGAGCGCGTCGAGCCCGTTCAGGGGGCTGCCCGTGGCGGGGACGCCGATGACGGGCAGGGTGGTCCAGCCCGCCAGGACGCCGGGGAGGTGCGCGGCGGCGCCGGCGATGCCAATCAGGACGTCGATGCCGCGGTCCCGCGCGGTGCGGGCGTATTCACCCGTCCGCTCCGGCATACGGTGGGCGGAGAGCACGCTGGTTTCATACTCAATGTTCAGGTCATCAAGGACCCGCTGCGTCTCCTGCGCCAGCGGCTCATCGGAGCGGCTGCCCATGACGATCCCGACGACTGCAGCCATAACTCCCTGTCCTTTCCGTACGCGAACTCACAGGCGCTTCAGTAAGACGGCGCGCGCCGATGTCTTCATTTCCCGCGGCCTCCGCCTTCCGGAGATGCGCCCATGGCCATTATGGCACTACCCGGAACTGACGGCGCGCAGCGCGATGTCCTTGCGAAACTGAACATCGGTGAAGGACACGCGCTCAGCGTTGGTGTACGCCTTCGCCCGCGCCTCCGCCATCGTGTCGCCAAGCGCGGTGATGGTCATGACGCGCCCGCCTGACGTGAGCAGCGCGCCGGTTGCCGGATCAAGCCGCGTGCCGGCGTGAAAGGCCATCACGTCCGGGTCCAGTTCGCTGAGTCCGGTGATCTCCAGACCGCGGGCGTAATCCGTGTCCGGATACCCTCCGGACGCGAGAACCACCGCGACGCCGGGCCGCTCCGTCCACGTCAGTGACAGGCTGTCGACGGCGCCCGCGGCGGTGGCGGTTGCCAACTGCAGGAAATCGGAGGTGATCCGGGGGAGCACAACCTGCGCCTCCGGGTCGCCCATGCGGCAGTTGAACTCCAGCACCTTGAGGCCGTCGTCCGTCAGCATCAGGCCGGCGTACAGGATTCCGCTGTAGGGGGCGCCTATCCGCGACATATGGCGCAGAACAGGTCGAAAGACCGTGTCCTGAATGACGGTCAGCAGCCTGTCATCAGCAAACTCCGGCGGGCTGTAGGAGCCCATGCCGCCGGTGTTCGGGCCGATGTCTCCGTCATGGATGCGTTTGTAGTCGCATGCGGGGGCCATCACGAGGATCTGCTCGTCATGGCAAAAGGCGAAGGCGGACAGCTCACGGCCCGAGAGCGCCTCCTCGATGATGACGCTGTCCCCGGCGTCGCCAAAATCGCGCAGCCGCATCACGTGATGGAGGAACGTCAACGCCTCCTTCTCCGTGCTGCACACCGCGACACCCTTGCCCGCGGCGAGGCCGTCCGCCTTGATGACAAGGGGCATGGGGCGCGCGCGCACGTGCTCTGCGGCCAGCGCGTAGTCCGTGAACCGGGCCCAACGGGCGGTGGCAACGCCGGCCTCATCCATCACCTGCTTGGCGAAGGCCTTGCTCCATTCAAGCCGCGCCGCGGCTTTGGTTGGCCCCAAACAGAGGATGCCCGCCTCGCGCAGCGCGTCGCCAAGCCCGTGCGCAAGCGGCTCCTCCGGCCCCACGATAACCAGGCCGACCTCACGTTCCTGGGCCGCCCGCACGATGCCCTCGACATCGTTCACCGGAATGGGCAGATTTACGGCTATCAGCGCCGTCCCGCCGTTGCCCGGAGCGGTGTAGAGCGCGTCAAGCCCCGCGCTCATGCGCAATTTCACCGCAATTGCGTGCTCGCGCGCGCCGCTGCCGACGATCATCACGCGTGAGGCGCTGTCCGGAATCGGCAGGGGCGCGGGTGGCTGCCGCGGCGCCGGCTCGGCTGGCCGTGGCAGACGAATCACATACGGGTTGAATCCTCCGTCGCGTCGGCCGATGAACAGGCCCCCCTGATCCGGGTCCGTAAAGAGGACGCCGTCCGGCGACCGGACCCGCACGGAGACAAGGCGGGGGGCGCGCGGAAAAAGGACAAACAGCAGCGCGGCGAAGACGCCGCCGAGGCCGACGAGGAGGAGCGCAGGCCCCGGCTCGATGACGCCGCCCCGGTACAGCAGGCCTGCGTACAGGGCGATTCCAATCAGAAAGCCGATCAGGATCTTGAGCCACAGGAGGTGCCGGACGGGGTTTCGCGCTGCCAGGAGGGAGCCCAAACCGAGCGCGGTGAGCAACGCGCCGCAAAGCCCGATGAAAGCGATGCTCGCGCCGGACAGCCCAAACAACTCAGTGATCGGGCCGGGGAACAGCGCGGAAACGCCGCCGATGGCCATCGCCGCGAGGCCGAACGCGCCCATCACCAGCCGCAGCAGGGCCGTTCTCAGCACGCTACCCCCACGGGAGCCGGATGGCCGGGTAGGGGATTACTCCCACTCAATCGTGCCCGGCGGCTTGCTGGTGATGTCATAGACCACGCGGTTGACGTTCGGGGCCTCATTGGCGATGCGGGAGGAGATGCCCGCAAGGAGATCATAGGGCAGGCGGGCCCAGTCCGCCGTCATGGCGTCTTCCGATGTGACGGCGCGAATGGCGATGACGTTGCCGTATGTCCGAAAGTCGCCCTGCACGCCAACCGTCCGTGACGCGGTGAGCACGGCGAAGGACTGCCACAGCTCCCGTGTCATGCGCGCCGCGCGAATCTCCTCCGTGACGATGGCGTCCGCCTCTCGCAGCGTGTGCAGCCTCTCCCTCGTCACCTCTCCAAGAATGCGGATCGCCAGCCCAGGCCCGGGGAACGGCTGGCGCCAGACGATCTCATCCGGCAGTCCAAGTTCCGTGCCAACGGCGCGCACCTCATCCTTGAACAGGTGGCGGAGAGGCTCAATCAGTTCCAGCCGCATGTTTTCCGGCAGGCCGCCGACGTTGTGGTGTGTCTTGATGACGGCGGACGCCGCGTTGTCCGCGGTCAGACTCTCAATGACGTCCGGATAGGTTGTTCCCTGAACAAGGAAGTCCACATGGCCCAGTTTGCCGGCCTCCTCCTCAAAGACCCAGATGAACTCCTCTCCAATGGTCTTGCGCTTCTCCTCCGGATCAATCACGCCCTCAAGCCGCCGTAGAAAGCGATCCTCAGAGTCGCAGTAGATCAGCCGCATCTCCAGATTATGCCCAAAGGTCTCCCGCAGCCGCTCCGGCTCATCCTTGCGCAGGAGCCCGTTGTTGACAAAGATGCACGTGAGTCTGTCCCCAATTGCCCTGTGGACAAGGGCGGCGGCCACGGATGAGTCCACCCCGCCGGAGAGCGCGCAGATTGCGTGGCCGTCACCCACGCGCTCCCGTATGCGCGCGACGGTTTCCTCAATGAAGTTGGCGGGCGTCCACGTCGGCGCGCAGCCGCAGACGTGAAAGAGAAAGTTCTCAAGCAGCTGCTTGCCGTTCGGCGTATGGACGACTTCAGGGTGAAACTGCAGCCCATAGTACCCGGCGCCGTTCGCCATGACCGCAATGGGGGAGTTGTCCGTATAGGCCAGCGTGTGGAAATCCGCCGGCGGCGTTGTCACGTGGTCGCCGTGGCTCATCCAGACCGGCATCGTCCGAGGCAGGTTTTGGAGCAGCGGATCCGTGATGGTGGCGGCGAGGTGCAGGACGGAATGGCCGTATTCGCGCCGCGTTGAGTGCTGAACGGACCCGCCCAGTTGATGGGCAATGAGCTGCATGCCATAGCAGATGCCGAGAATCGGGACGCCGGCCTCATAGACCTCCGCCGGCGGGGTGGGGGCGCCGGGCTCATAGACGCTGGCCGGGCCGCCGGAGAAGATGAACCCCCGGGGCCGCAGACGGTCGATCTCCTCCCACGGGGTTGTTGCGGGCAGAACCTCGCAATAGACGTTGAGCTCCCGGATGCGCCGAGCGATGAGCCGGCTGTACTGAGACCCGAAATCGATGACAATGACGACGTCTCTGCCCTGTGGAGAATCGTCCTGCGCATCGGACGCTTGGGCCGCGGCGTGCTGGGCAATCTCGAGGTACGCGGCGATCTCCCGGTCGTCGCCGGTGGCGATGCGGTGGCTGACCTCGGGATGTTCGTTCGTCACGGGCGCGTTCCGTCCCCCTGATGCGCAGTCCTGACAACAACGGACAGCAGCGCCGTCCGATGTGTGTGGACAGCCTGTTGACGCTCAGCCTACTAGCGGGTGCTATACTGGGTCAAGGAGCCACAACGTGACCGAACACACCGTGACCAGTGAGGCCACAGAGCGGGAAGGCGACTCCGATCTGCAGATTCGCGCCGCCGTCGTCATGCTCAGGGTTGGCGGGATCATCTGCTTCCCAACGGACACGCTGTACGCGCTGAGCGCTGACGCCTTTGACCCAGAGGCCGTGGAGCGCATTTACCGCGCCAAAGGGCGTGATCACGGACAGGGCCTGCCGGTTCTTCTTGCGGACGCTGTCCAGTTGAATCAGGTGGCGATTAACATTCCGGACAGTGCCTGGAAGCTTGCGCGCCGCTATTGGCCCGGCGCGCTCACGATGGTTGTTCAGCGCTCCCCGGACCTTCCGGATATCGTGAGCGGCGGGGCGACCACCGTTGCCGTCCGCGTCCCCGCCCATCCCATCGCGCGGCAGTTGATCAGTGAGCTTGGCCGCCCCGTGATTGGCACCAGCGCGAACCGCGCCGGATCGCCGGACGCGCGATCGCTCCAGGACGTGCTGGATGAGCTTGGGCCCTGGCTGGATTACGCGGTGGGGGAGGGCACACTGCCCGCCGGGCAGCCATCGACAATCGTTGATCTCACCACGTCCCGGCCGCAGGTGCTGCGCGAGGGGGCAATCCCCTCCGGTGAAGTCATGGCGGCCATTGCTGAACCGGAGTCCAATGAGGGGCATAACCCGCAGGACAGGCGGGAACGCGTCGGCTGACAACCCTCAGCCCCGCGGGGCGAACAATGCGTCCGGGGAAGACGATACCTGGCCGGGAGGGACGGTTCTATGGATGTTCCCGCGCCCCTCACCCGGTTCCGCTCTTCCATTAATGCAGCGATCGCGGACACCCTGACCGGCCGCTCCGGGCCGCTGTTTGATATGATGCGCCACCATCTTGGGTGGCAGGACGGCGCTCTGTTGCAGGGCGGCAAGTATCTCCGCCCCACGCTTCTGCTCACGACCACAGAGGCCTGCGGCGGTGATTGGAAAGCCGCGCTTCCGGCGGCCGTCGCGCTGGAGCTGCTCCACAACTTCTCACTGATCCATGACGATATTCAGGACGAGAGCCCACTGCGGCGGAACCGCGAGACCGTCTGGAAACAATGGGGCGCGTCACAGGCCATCAACGCCGGTGACGGTCTCCACGCGCTCTCACAGATCACCCTGTTGCGCATGGCGGATGACGGCGCTCCGGAGCGGCGCGTGCTCCTCGCCGGGCGCATGCTGGATGAGGCGTGTCTGGCGCTCTGTGAAGGGCAGTACGCGGATATTGCGTTTCAGGACCGCGTGAGTGTGACGATTGCCGACTATGAGGAAATGATTGGGAACAAGACGGCGGCGGCGTTCCGCTGCGCCCTTGAGCTTGGCTGCCTGCTTGCTGACGGATGCGCCGCGAAGAGAAGCCGGCTTGGTGAGGCCGGATTCAAGATGGGCCTGGCATTTCAAATCCGTGATGACGCGCTTGACCTGTGGGGCGGGCCGGGCATCGGCAAAGAGACCGCGCGGGATATTGCCGACGGCAAAAAGAGCCTGCCCGTCGTCTATGGCCTGTCCCGCGCGGAATCCGCGGACGCAAAGCGGCTCCACCATCTGTACCGGCAGGGCATCGGCGCGGACGATGTGGATGAGGTGGTCGGATTGCTTGAGTCCCTCGGAGCGCCGGAGTATTGCGCCCGGAGAGCGGATGAGCACTGGCTGGCGGGGCGTCGAATGATCGAAGAGTCCGGCCTTCCCGCCCCGGCAATCACCGCCCTGACGGAGATCGGCGACTACCTGGTGCGGAGGGATGTCTGACCCGCGCAGCCTGTTGCTGTCTGTTGACTTCTGCGTTCGCTATTACCGTTAATAAAAGGAACGGTCACTGCCGCGCCAATTGGCGCGGCAGTGACCGTGTCCGATCCCGCTTCGTAGAGATGACTTGATGCGCTATCAAGCCGGAGGTGAATCTCTACGCGGGGACGTTCGCCTTCAGAAACGCCAGCGTCTTGTCCCATGCGTCCGTGGAGGCATCGGCGTGGTAGTTGCCGGCGGAGTCATTGAAGAAACCGTGAGTCGCGCCCTCATAGATGTGCTTCTGCACAGACTTGCCTCTGGCGTTGAGCTCACTCTCAAGCTCATTCGCCCGTTCCGCCTCATCGCTGCCGTAGACCGCCAGCACGGGAGAGTTCACGGTATTCAAAAGGTCCAGCGGGCTGGGCAGGCCGCCGTAATAGACCACGGTGGCGTTCACGCCGTCCTCCGTGGCGGTGAGCAGTGAGACCCCTCCGCCAAGGCAATAGCCGATGACGGCCACGTTTCCGTTGGAGTGCTCAGAGTCCCGGATATAGGCGGCGGCGGCCCGGGTGTCGCGGACTGCGCGGGCGCGGTCCAGACCCATTGCCAGCTTCTGCGCCTCTGAGGGTTCATTGACCACGTCGCCATGGAACAGGTCCGGCGCGATGGCGATGTACCCCTGCCGGGCAAAGCGCCGCGTCACGTCCCGGATGTGCTCATCCAGCCCCCACCACTCCTGAATGACGACGATGCCCGGGTACCTGCCGTCCGCCATTGGCCGCGCCATATACCCCTTCACCAGGTCAACGTCGTGAGAAACGATCGTGTCCGGCATTGTTTCCTCCTGTTTCCGGTCTGACTGTCGTCCCCATCGGGCGCATTCCCGCGCGGACTGCATGAATGACAGCATCGCGTAGAGGACACCCCCGCCATGATCATCGTAACAGCCGCGCCGCCGAGTGTGAAGACGGAAACAGGGCGGAATGATGGACGGATGGACAGCGCGCCGCGCGTGAGGCGCGGGCGCTCATATCTGCTGACTGTGGGCCACGCCCCGCACTGAACAGAGAGCCGCCCCACCGCAGCGCCACCGGCCCCGTCGCTGCCCGGCTGTTTGACAGGGCGGCGCGATTTCGTATAGTGGCCTTTATGGGAGAGGGGGCGCAATGGGGCGTCTCGTGAGAATGTCTGTCACCAGGAATGTGTGGGGCGCGGTGGCCATCGGCATAGTCGCGGCGGTGGCGTTGGGCGCCGTGGTTCAGGCGCAGGACGCGGATGAGCAGCCGGACCCAACCCATCCCCGCGTGCAGCGATACCTCGCCGCACAGGAGGAGGCCGTGGACGGCGGCACCAGCATCCTGTTTGGCGTCGCCCAGTCCATGAGCGCGCGGGGCAACGATGCCTTCGTCGTGAAGCTGCGGGGGCTGGATGACAACCCGTCCTACTGGTATAAAGTCTCCCTCTCGACCTCCGGCAGCGCGCTTGGATTCAACTCAGCGTGCTCAAACAGATCGCAGACGATCTCCGTCGGCTCCGACGTGTCGTCACAGAACATTTCCAGGACCCTGTATGCCTGTTACTCGGGGACAAGTTCGACCACCGCCACGGTGAGGGCAAAGCTGTACGAGTACTACGCCGATGAGGGGGGCTACGGCGTCTCCAAGGTTCTGATTGACTCGGACAGCGAGAGCGTCACGATCTCGCCGCCGCCCACACCCGTGCCGCCGCCAACTGTGCCGCCCACCGCTGTGCCGCCCCCGACGGCGAAGCCAACCGTTGCGCCGCCCACGGTGATGCCAACGGTCGAGCCGACAACTGTGCCACCCACTGCGATACCCACGGCCGTGCCGCCTACTCCGAAGCCGACGGCCAGGCCCACACCGCGCCCCACGCCGAAACCGACAGCCATTCCGACACCTGTGCCGACGCCTCTCCCCACGCCGCTCGCGCCCATCGGACTAACAGTCACTGCCAGCGGGACCAGCGTGACGTTGACGTGGGACTCCCTGTCCGGCGCATCGAAGTACCTTGTGCAGGAGGAGTTCGTCCACAATATCCTTGGCAACGGCGGGCCTGCTCGCGTGGATAGCTACCCCCTGCCCCCGTCCGAATTCCTGACATGGAGCTTTATCTCG
>JAAXGS010000215.1 GCA_012271225.1 Dehalococcoidia bacterium
CTGGACTCCGTGCCGCACGGCGGACGATTCGATGGCGCGGTCGGCGTGTTGGGCGGCCTTGAGGTTCTGCGGGCCCTCCGTGAGGCCGGGGTCACAACGTCCCATCCACTGATGCTCGTGGCGTTCGCATCTGAGGAGGGCGCGCGCTTTGGCGAGCCGTGTCTCGGCAGCAAGGCGGTCTCCGGCGTGCTGCAGGAATCGGATTTGGAACGCCTGCGCGATGCCTCGGGCCAAACGTTGGCGAGCGCGATGCGCGCGCTGAACATCGATCCCCTCGCGCTTTCCCAGGCTCGATGGAGCCCCGGAACTCTGGCGGCCTTCCTTGAGCTGCACATTGAGCAGTCGCGATCCCTGCATGAGGCCGGTGAGCGCATCGGCCTTGTCGATGCAATCGCCGGAAACACGCGCATCCGCCTCGCGCTGCGCGGACGCCAGGACCACTCCGGCGGGACGCCCATGTCCCAGCGGCAGGACGCGCTTGTGGCCGCGGCGGAGGTCATCCTGGCGGCGGAGGCCATCGCCAATGAGCCGCGGCGCAGGGCAACCGTGGCGACGGTTGGACGGGTGCATGTCTTTCCCAACAGCATCACCACGATCCCCGGCGAGGTGGAGTTCTATCTGGACGTTCGGGATGTGGATAGCGATCGACAGCGGCTGACGACGCAGGACATCGTGGCCCGGGCGGAGGAGACGGCGGCGCGCCGCGGATTGCGCCTCTCATGGGAGGTTGTTTCCGATACGTCGCCCGTCGTCCTTCCCAAGTGGCTCCGTGATCTGACCACCGCGGCGGCGGAGCGCGTTGACGCTGCGCATCGGGTCACAACCAGCGGCGCGGGGCATGACGCCGGCATCCTCTCCCGCGCCATCCCCGCCGCCATGCTCTTTGTGCCGAGTCGTGACGGACTGAGCCACTGTCCGGAGGAGTGGACGAGCATGGAGGACATCGCCATTGGCGCTCACGCCCTGGCTGAGAGCATACGCGGCATCGATGCCTTTCTGGCCAATGAGGTCTCGCCATGACCCACGCGCCGCAGAACGGGGGCGGGACGAGCCTTGAGTTTATGGGCACGCATGTCCCGCAGCTGCGCCTGCCATCGAGCGTTCGGCTTGAGGTGCTGGCCAGAAACGGCGCGGACGACGCCGTGTCCTTTGCCGAGGCGGAGATCATCGCGAACGATGAGATCGCGCCCGAGCACTTTCTGATGCGCGTCTCCGCGCCGGAACTCGCGCGGGGCATGCCCGGGCAGTTCGCCGTCATCCGACCCGCCTCCGCCCGGGAGTTCCAACTCACGCTCCCCCGCCCGATGGCCGTCTACCGCTATGACAGACAGTCTGGAACGGCGGAGTTCGTCTACCGGGTGGTCGGGCAGGGCACGGCGGCCATGGCGCGGCGCGCGCGCGGAGAGATTGCGGAGATCGTCGGTCCGGTTGGGCAGCCCTTTCCGATTGCGGATTCCACGCGCGGCATACTCATCGTTGGCCGGGGCATCGGCGTTTGTTCCCTGACGGCGCTCATCGATGAGGCAAAGGGCAGGGGAATACAGGCGTACGCGCTTCTCAGCGGGCGGACACAGGATGTCGTTCTCGGGCAAGAGGTGACACGGCAGGCGGGCGGCCATGCGCTCTGCGTCAACGACTCCGATGGCAGCAGCGCGGTGAAACACGTTGAGCCGTGGCTGCGGGCGGTCATTGAAGGCGGTCACGTTCAGCAGGCCTACGCCTGCGGCTCCAACCGGCTGATTGAGCTGACGACGCGGCTCGCCGCGTCCGCCGGAGTGGGGACGTACGTCTCGCTTGAGGCGCACATGGCGTGCGGAATCGGCTACTGCCATTCCTGCGCGACGGGCGCGTTTGGCGAGTCCACGGAATCGCCTCTTGTCTGCCGCGACGGCCCCGTTTTCCAATGCCATGCGGCCGGGAACGAGCCCATAAGCCCATGGACGCGTTGAGCGTGGAGCAGGACAGCCGTCTTGCCGTTGACCTTGGCGCGGGGTTGACGCTGAAGAACCCCGTTATGCCCGCGTCCGGCTGCTTTGGGCCGGAGATGGGTAAACTGTTTGACCTGGGCGTCCTCGGCGCGCTTGTTCCCAAAACGATCTTCTACGGTGAGCGCGCCGGAAACCCCGCGCCGCGCACCGCAGAATCCCCCGCTGGCATGCTCAACTCCATCGGCATTCCGTCGCGCGGCGTGGAATATTTCCTCACGGAGCTCCTGCCGCAGTACACGCGCTACGATTCCCCGGTGATCGTCAGCGTCGGCGGGTTGGCGATTAACGAATACGATGCCCTTGCCGAGCGACTGAACGGAGAGAGCGGCGTCGCCGGCCTTGAGGTCAACATCTCATGCCCCAATCTTGAGGCGGGCGGCATGGAGATCGGCGCGA
>JAAXGS010000216.1 GCA_012271225.1 Dehalococcoidia bacterium
GGGCGCCCCTTGTGGGCGCCCCTATGAGTTTCTCCCTCACCCTAACCCTCCCCCAGCGGGAGAAGGGACTAATTCACATGGACGGACAGGATATACGGGATAGGCTGGCGCGGGGGGAGACGCTGATTTCGGACGGGGCGACGGGGACTTATTTGCAGGGGCACGGACTGGAGCCGGGAGGATGCCCGGAGGCGTTCAATGTGAGTGATGCGGAGATTGTGCGCGGGATGGCGAGGGAGTATTTCGAGGCGGGGGCAGACATGGCGCTGACGAATTCGTTCGGGGGCAGCCGCTTTATGCTGGGCAAGTACGGGCTGGCGGACAGGGTGAGCGAGTTCAACCGGCTTGCCGCGAAGCACGCGCGCAGTCAGGCGCCGGAGGGCTGCTATGTGGTCGGGTCGGTGGGGCCGACGGGGGAGTTTCTCGAACCTCTGGGGGAGTTGTCGGAGTCGGAGATGTTGGACGGGTTCGCGGAGCAGATTGACGCGCTGGTGGCTGGCGGCGTGGATGCGGTGGTAGTGGAGACGATGACTGCGCTTGAGGAGGCGACGCTTGCTATCAGGGCGGCGCGGGAGTTTTCTGTCCAAGGGCTGACGGTGATGGCGACGATGACCTTCGACATAGGGCCGCGTGGGTTCTTCACGATGATGGGCGTTACGCCGGAGCGCGCGGTGGCGGAGCTTCAGGACGCGGGGGCACACATAGTCGGGGCGAACTGCGGGAACGGGATAGAGGTGATGGTGGACTTGGCGCGGGAGCTGCGCGGGGCGACGGATGCGCCGCTGCTGGTGCATTGCAATGCGGGGATACCGGCAGTGCAGCGCGGAGAGATTGTGTACCCGGAGTCGCCCGAGTATATGGCGCGGGGGTTCAGGACGCTGGTCGAGGATGTTGGCGTGAACATCGTTGGCGGGTGCTGCGGGACTGGGCCGGCGCATATACGGGCGCTGGTGGGGGCGGTTAGGGGCTGACGGGCGTTGACATCGATGGACAGGATGGGAA
>JAAXGS010000217.1 GCA_012271225.1 Dehalococcoidia bacterium
GCCTACAGCAGTTGGCCGGTTTCGGCAGCCGCCCAAAATAAACCCAGCCATAGAACGATGGCTGCAAACAGGCTGCCGATCAGCAGAACGGGAACGGAAAGGAGCACTGTCAGCACGGCGCGGACAGCAGACATGCGGTAGTTCTCACGGACCACGATGCCGCCAAGGATGAGCAACCAGAGGGGCGTGATGAATTCCACGGCGCCCATGGTTGCGTCCCGTACCGGTATGACAATCTGTACAAACGGGGAGGAGCGCAGCGCAAACACAAGCGCTATGGGCAGGGCAACAATAATCATGAGGAGGAAGACGCTGCAACTCATCATCAGGCCGGAAAGCAAGCCCGTGAATGAACCACGCCCGCCCAGCGCGTTCGCAACAACGTGCGGAACAAGCGTGAGGACAACAACCGTCGCTATCACCCATAGAGACAGCATCACTGATACTGCGATGAGGAATCCTGCGTTCAATAGACGAAAGCGCAAGTCCTCGGCCCGTGTCCAATCGGGGTCATAGCCTGCTGTCCAGTGAACGACGGCCAAAAGGTGCGCTGTAAACAGGAGCGTCACGATGCCCAGGCCAACCGGCCTGGCGTTCACGATCTCCTGGATGGTTTGGACAGGCCTGAGAAAGATCCCGCTGTACCACCTCAGCCGTGTGTTTGCCGTCATTCCTGCTGACATCTCTTTGCGATCCACTCTATCCTCTCCTGCGTCCCGCTGGCGCGTCTGCCTCACGCAAATTCGCCGGGAACTGCGGATATACCGCGCGGATTTGTCCACCGACGCGCGGCCTGTCCGTCCATAGTAAGACTATGGGCAAACACCCCGGCCCCGCAGAGAGTTGCGTTGCGGTCCCACATCGTCATGGTGATTCCACAAGCACGCACCGCCTCGCAGGAAATTGCAGCAGGCTTGGCGGCGCGTTTGAGGCGCCCTGTGCGGTACAATGAGTGCCATGACGGACGCCCTGCTTGAAACCCGGCTCACCCTCCCCCTGCTCCATCGCGGCAAGGTCCGCGATACGTATGACCTGGGCGAGGCTCTGCTGATGGTAGCCACCGACCGGGTCTCCGCCTTTGACGTCGTTCTGCCCACCGGCGTTCCCGGCCGCGGCATCATCCTCTCTGAAATCTCGGCATTCTGGTTCCGACGCTCCGATTACGAGTTCCCCAACCACTTCATCGGAATGGCGCATGAGCTGGAGGTCGCCAATACGTACGGGCTGGGCGGCTTGGACGAACCTGTGGCGCGCCGGGGCATGGTCGTCAAAAAGGCCGAACGAATCGATATCGAGTGCGTCGTGCGCGGCTACCTCACCGGCTCGGCCCTGGCGGAATACCGGGGAACGGGGCGAGTGCAGGGGTACGAGATGCCCGCGGACATGACCGATAGCCAGGCCTTCTCCAAGCCCCTTTTCACGCCAACGACCAAGGAGGAAAGCGGCCACGATATTCCCCTGACGGTGGAGGAGTTGTGGAAACGCGTCGGCGGAAATATCGCGTGGCCGCTGGAGGAGCACAGCCTCGCCCTCTACCGCACGGCCTCGGAGTACGCGCAGACAATGGGGCTGATCCTTGCCGATACCAAGTTCGAGTTTGGCATGATCGACGGCAAGCTGTGCGTCATCGATGAGCTCCTGACCCCGGACTCATCCCGTTACTGGGACGCCTCCATCTACGCTGCCGGCCGGCCGCAACCCAGCTTCGACAAGCAGATCATCCGCGATTGGCTGACGGAATCGGGTTGGGATCGTGAACCGCCCGCGCCGGAGCTGCCGGATGACGTTGTGGAGCGGACCATCGCGCGCTATCGGGACGTGTACCGAATGCTGACGTCCCAGGAGATCGCCGTATGAGCGCCGCGCGTATTCTGGGCGGGGCGGCGCTCATCGCCGTTGCGGGCATCGTGGCGTACACCGTGCAGGGCGCAATCTCCACCGTGTGGGGAGTGTCCCAATTCAATGAGATGCCCATCACCGTCAAGCTCTTCCTGCCCGTGATTCTCGGGACGCTGACCGCCGTCCTTGCGGCGATGGGTCTCATCCATCTGCGCCGGCGCGGTCAGCCGCAGGTCAACCGGGCCGCCGAGACGCCCCATGACGGATGAGCCGCGTCCCATGCGGCGGGCGGTCTCGTGAACTACCTCGCGCGCATCTACGTCACCCCTAAGCCGGGCGTCGTTGACCCACAGGGGCTGTCGATCCTCGGCGGACTCCGCAATCTTGGATATGATTCCGTGGTGGGCGTTCGCGCGGGACGGTATCTTGAGATCCAGCTTGGCGAGGCGGCGTCGTCAGAGGACGCGGAGACGCGCGCGCGTGACATGTGCCGCCAACTCCTCGCCAATCCGGTGATCGAAGACTTCCACTTCGAAGTGACGGAGAGCGGACAGGCGGCAAACGTCGATCGCTAGTCCGTCAGCGTTCCCTTTGTCGAGGGCGCGACCCCGCCGAAACGCTCGTCGCGGCGTGTGGCCGCATCCAACGCCTTCGCAAACGCCTTGAACGCCGCCTCCGCAATGTGATGATCATTGGAACCGGCCTGCTGGATCACATGCAGGTTGATGCGGGACTCCCGCGCGATGGACTCCAACACGTGCGTAATCAGTTCCGAGCGCAGATCGCCGATCGTTGCGGTTGTGAAGCGCAGCGGAACAACGGCGTAACCCCGCCCGCTGAGATCCACGGCC
>JAAXGS010000218.1 GCA_012271225.1 Dehalococcoidia bacterium
ATCGGTGGATTCCCAGAGATCATCCGCGGTGGTCCAGGGGTTCGTGGCCCAGAAGTCGTCCGCGCTGGTCACCTGTCCGTCACCGTTGGAGTCAAAGTCCAGATCGGTGGTGAGCTCATAGCCGTAGCACGCCGTCACGTCGCAGCCCTTGTCCCCCTGTGAATCCGGGAACACCGTCAGGTACTCGTCGCGGTAGAGGGCATGCCCGGAGGAGCCCGGGTCCCCCTCGCCGTCCGCGTCCAGATCCCAGCGGATGGCGTGCAGTTTGTGCAGGCTGTCCACATCAATCAGCCCGTCGTTGTCCATATCGTAGTCATTCTTGATCGGCGGCGCCTTTGGCGGGCCGTCCTGCCAGGACAGCCAGGGGTACTGGCTCTGCGCGCCGAAGGTCCAGAGCGTGTTGGTGTCCGCTGTGGCAGCGTCACCGTCCAGATCCAGGTTGTCCCAGTTCTCATAGATGCCCGTGTACCCGGTTGGCGACTGCAGCGCGAACGCGCTCTTCATTTCACCGACCTTGGCGGAATCGGCGGCCTCGCCAAACTGCCCGCCCACGCCGGAGGTGTCCCCGTCCCAATAGGAATCGGTCACAACAGACTGTGCGGAGTCGCCCACCAGTCCGCCAAAGCGCACCGCGCGAGTGCCCGCGACGGGTGAGGACGTATCGATGTCGATGCTGACGGTGGAGTAGCTTGCGATGATCTCCCCGGTCTGGTTGACACCAACCAGGCCGCCGGCCCTGCTGTCCACGGTGACGCTGCCGAATCCGTAACTGGCGAGGATCCGGCCATTATTCCCGCCTGCCAGCAGGCCGACGCCGGCTGCGTCGTACGCGGTAACGCTTCCCTCCACGTAGACGCCATAGATTGTTCCATGATGCCCCAACCAACCCGCCAGCCCACCGACGGCCTGCGGACTCCGGGTGTCCGGGAGCGCGATGGTGACGTTCAGCAGCTCCACATCCTGGACCGTGCCAACGTTCAAAGTGGAGAACAGTCCAAGAATCTGCCTGGATGAGTCCCTGATGTAGAGATTGCTGATGGAATGGCCATTGCCGTCGAGCGAGCCGCTGAACTGCTCGGTGTCACGGCCGATGGGGTCCCAGCCGTCGCCATCGTTCCAATACGCGTCGCCCGCGTCCGCCATTCCGTTCCCGTTGGTATCGAAGTCCAGATCGGCCACCAGTTCATAGCCGGTGCAGCCGGGGCTCGGGCAGCCCATGCCGGGAAACGCTGACGGGAAGGCGGCCGCGTAGGGCGATCCCGATTCCGGGACGCCGTTCCCGTCCAGGTCCCAGCGGATCGCGTTGAGTTGGTCCAGGTTTGCGATATCGATGAGGCCGTCCCCATCGGTGTCATAGCTCATTTGCCACCACAGCCTGGGATACTGGTTGCTGGTCAGGAACTGCCACGGATCATCGCCGCCGGTGGTGATGTCATTATCGCCGTCGGCGTTATCCAGATCAGTGTTCCAGTGCAAGTAGAGGCCGGTGTAGTCCGTGGGCGTCTGCAGGGCGGAGGTGGTCCTGGCCGTCCCGCCGTTGCTGAAGGTTGTCCCGACCAGCGTGACGTCCCAGTAGCTGTGGAGCACGTTGTCACGGGATCCATCGGGTCCCACGGCGCCAATCAGCCCGCCCATGCTCGGATGATGGCCGCCCCCTGTTGCGGTGACGCGGCCGGTGGAATAGGTGGCGATCACACGTCCGGAACTGCCGGAGTTCTCCCCAATCAGCCCGCCGGCGCGACTATAATACGTAGTGTCGTCGTCGGTAATCCGGGCTATGGCCTCGCCCGTGGAGTAGCTGGCGAGTATGAGGCCGTCGTCGTTGGAGCCAATCAGCCCGCCGGCGTGCATGTCATCGCCCGTTCCCGTGGCTCTGGCCGCGCCCGTGGCGAAGCTGCCGATCACGTTGCCGCCGTTGTTATATCCAATCAGCCCGCCGGCGTTCGGGCCGCCGGTGGCCGCGCCCGTGGCGTAGCTGCTGGTCACGTCGCCGGAGTTATACCCAATCAGGCCGCCGGCGTGCGCGCCGCCGCTGGTCGCGCCCGTGGCGTGGCTGGTCTCTATCGTGCCCGTGAACCCGTTGTTCCCCACCAGCCCGCCGGCCTGACCGTGCTGACCGTCGGCGGCGACGGCGACGGCGGCGTAGCTGTCGCTCACGCTGCCGCCTTCGTTATACCCAATCAGCCCGCCGGCAGCGCCTCTTTCCCCGATGGCGGAGACTGATCCGGTGGCGCTCGCGCCGGACACCTCGCCGTTGCTCATGCCCACCAGGCTCCCCGCCTGCGCACGGGACTTGTTGGGAGTGGCAGACGCGGTGACATCAACGTCGATCAGGGCAACGTTTCGGATGACGCCTCCGCTTCCAAGCTTGCCGAAGAGGCCCACAAAGAGGGCCTCTTCGGTCTTCTCCGCCTCCCTCTCAATGAAGAGGTTCCGGATGGAGTACCCCGCGCCGTCAAAGACGCCGGTGTATCCATTGCCCGCCGTCAGCGGCTGCCATCCCGCGCCCCCGTTCCAGTACTCATCGCCGGAATCGGCATCCCCGCTCCCGTTTGTATCGAAGTCAAGATTGGCGGCCAGCTCATAGCCCACGCAGCCGCTCTGCGGGCAGCCGATGTCAGGCGGAATCGTGCCCGGGAAAGCGGCGGCATAGCCCTGGGCTTTGGCGGCATTCTCCGCGGGATCGGCCTGGTCATCCGTATCCGCCGCGCCGTCACCGTTCCCGTCCCAGCGGACGGCGTTCAGCTGCGCCAGGTTGGAAATCTCAATCAGGCCGTCATCATCCTCGTCATAATCGTTGACCGTGAAGTCCACGTTCTCCCAGGACAGTCTGGGGTAGTGAGTGCTGGTCAGGAACTGCCATGGATCATCGACGCCGGTGGACGTGTCGTCATCGCCGTCGGCGTTGTCGATGTCCACGTTCCAGTCATCGTAGATGCCGGTGTAGCCCGTGGGATACTGCAGCTCCGCGGTGGTCTTGCCCTCCGCGCCGTCGCCGACCGGCACGCCGGAGGTCTCCGTGTCCCAGTAGTTCTCTTCCGCTATGCGCGATTTC
>JAAXGS010000219.1 GCA_012271225.1 Dehalococcoidia bacterium
ACGGCTCCTGGACGGAGTGGGGCAGCGGCGTCGGCCTCCCGATTGAACGCTGATTCGCTTGCCGCCCTCAACAACAGGCTGCCGCCCGCCCGCCCCGCCCGTGACAGGGGGCGTAGCCGTCATGCCCACGCGGATAAGGGGCGTGTGAGTTGGTGACAACCGCGCGATTGTATCGCAATGCCGCCGGGCTGGCGGAGATCGTCGAGGTGCTGCAGCCGGGCGACGCGATCCTGGCCGGCGAGGTTCCGATGGCTGCGCTGACGGAGGCGGATCGCCTGCGGCTGCTGGCCTATCCGGCCTCTCTTGCGCGCCGCGCGCGCAGCCGGACAGAGCCGGACGGGCTGCGCATCGTCTATGTCGTTCCGGACTGGGCGACGGATGAGGCGCTTGCCGCCGCGGGCCGCCCCTATAATCTGACGCCCGCCGGCCGGACCTACCGCGCGCAGCCGGACCCGGAATCCTGCGACGACTCACGCGCTCACCATTGGGAGGCGCTCTTTGAGGCGCATGTCCAGGAACTGAAAGACGCGGCCGGGAATGCGGATATTGAGGTGGCGCGCGCATCAGAGTTTATCGGCGATGAGGGCTTTCAGGCGGTTCTGCGCTGCGCGCTCCGGTTTCCTCGGCAGATCGCAGAGGCTATTCAAGAGGCCGTGCCGGGAGTTGAAATCGATGATGAGCCGCTGGTGTTCGCGGGCGCGGAATGCCGCGCCTGCGCATCCGTCCGCGGAACCACGGCGTACGATCCGGATTGGGATCGCGCGCAGTTCGAGTGCGATGAGTGCGGCAGCCGTCAGGAGGCGGACATTCGGGAGCAGAACTACTGGGTGCAGGAGGATGTGCTCCGCGCCGCAGTAGTCGCCGCGCTCAAACCCTCTGTGAGTATGCGCCGCCCCGGGCCCTACTGGGACGCCCGGGAGGCCCTGACCGACTCCCTGCTGCTGCTGGCTCTTGGCGACGCGCCGCAGCTTCCGGCGCGCTTGGCCCCGCCGATCCTGGACAGTGAGCGCGGCGGCGTCCCGCTCATGGATCTGGTTGGAATGGCGGATGAATGGGAGGAGGATCACGCGGAACTGCCCTGACGGACGCGGGCGCTGGTAGACTCAAGCCATGCCGTTCCGCGCAGAGCAGTCCGTGGCCTGATATGAGTGTGTCGGCAGATACACTGGCGGAGCTCTCCCTCTCCCCCGCCGAATACGCGGAGATCACGCGGCGGATGGGGCATGAGCCGAACGACCTCGAGTTGGGGATGTTCGGCATTCTGTGGAGCGAGCACTGCGGCTACAAGCATTCGCGCCTGCTGCTGCGGCTCCTTCCGAGCGCCGCGCCGTGGGTTCTCATCGGTCCCGGCGAGGAGAATGCAGGAGCGGTATCCATTGGCGACGGCCTGGCCGTCGTCATGAAGGTGGAATCGCACAACCACCCCTCCGCCGTGGAGCCGTACCAGGGCGCGGCAACGGGTGTCGGCGGAATCATCCGGGACATATTCAGCATGGGCGCGCGCCCCATCGCCCTGTTGAACGCCCTGTTCTTTGGCCCGCCGGATGAGCGGGCGCGCAACCGCTATCTGTTTGAGGGCGTCGTGGCCGGCATCGGGGGGTACGGCAACTGCATTGGCATCCCG
>JAAXGS010000012.1 GCA_012271225.1 Dehalococcoidia bacterium
CACGCCGCGCACGCCGGTGCCCAGCACCTTCATCACCGCCTCCTTGCTGGCGAAGCGCGCCGCAAGCTCAGGGTCACGCATGCGGCTGGTGCGCTGCTCCTCCGGCGTGTAGATGCGGTCGAGGAATCGCTGCCCAAACCGCTCGCGCGCCTCCCTGATCCTCCACACCTCAATCATATCGATGCCGGTGGTCAACATGCGCAAGAAACTCCCGTGCGGTCGAACAAGGCCGCCTGACGCGGCGGGCCGTCAACGCCGTCCCTGCTGCGGCGCGGCGCGTCGATTATGGCAGAGCGGAACGGGCGGCGCATATCCTGGCCGGTTCGGGCGGTATACTCAGAACATGGCAGGCGGAGACGGGGGAGCCATTGACAGCCCGCATCATAGACGGCCGCAGGATCGCAGCGGATATCCTCCGTGAGGTCGCGCGTGATGTGGAGGAGCTCAAGCGGGATGGCATCCTGCCCGGCCTGGCTGCCGTGCTGGTTGGCGATGATCCCGCCTCCCAAACCTATGTGACCAACAAGGAACGCGCGTGTCGAGAGGTGGGCATCTACACAGAGGTGCACCGCATCGGCGCGTCCGTTTCCCAGGATGGACTGATCGACCTCATCCACTCACTCAACATGGCGGCCCGCGTGCACGGCATCCTTGTGCAGCTGCCGCTGCCGCCGCACATCAGGGAGCAGGACATCATCGAGTGCGTCCGGCCGGACAAGGACGCCGATGGTTTCCACCCACTCAACATTGGCCACCTGGCCATCGGCGATTCTCAGTTCGTGCCCGCCACGCCGTCCGGCGTAATGGAGATGCTGGCGAGGGAGGGCATTGAGCTTGGCGGCAAGCACGCCGTCATCATTGGCCGCAGCAACATCGTCGGCAAGCCCATTGCCACCGCGTGGATGCAGGGAAACCCGAACACCTGCCCACGAGTGACGATCTGCCACAGAAACGATCCGCGTCTGGATGAGATGACGCGACAGGCGGACGTGATTGTGGTCGCTGCGGGAATCCCCGGTC
The DNA here is from genome assembly GCA_012271225.1 of Dehalococcoidia bacterium. Classification (GTDB taxonomy): domain Bacteria; phylum Chloroflexota; class Dehalococcoidia; order UBA6926; family UBA6926; genus VXMO01. The sequence continues at coordinate 1,021 of JAAXGS010000012.1, forward strand.
TGATCCGCGCGGATATGGTCAAGCCGGGCGCTGTGGTGATCGACGTCGGCATCAACCATGTGCCTGACAAGGAGAACCCTCGGGGATACAGAATCGTTGGAGACGTCGATTTCACGGCCGTGCGCGAGGTGGCGGGCGCGATCACGCCCGTTCCCGGCGGCGTGGGGCCGATGACGGTCGCCATGCTGCTGCGGAACACCGTGTCGGCTGCGAGGGCGCAAGCGGCGCAGGCGTGACGCCGGGCACAAACGCAGGGGAGGATGTGCGATGACCACCGGAAGTAGAGTTGCGCACTGGGACGTGTGGCGCGCGGGGAGTCAGACCTTCGCGGAGCGGGTGACGCTTTCCGGAGCGCCGGAGCCCCGATCCGGGGACGCAGTGTACCTGGCGCTGGCTCCCCCCGTCTGGCGCATTGTCGAGTGGGAGGAGGCGGGTGAGGAGGACGGATCACCCGTCTACAAGGTGTGGGTGAAGCGCACCGGCAGTTGAGGCGGCGTGTCACCGCGGCCCGGACAATTTGGCCGGCCCTTGTTGCGGTGTCCGCGCTGGTCATCATCATTCTCGCGGGCGCGTGCGGCGGCGGGCCGGAGACGGGCGCGACGGGCCGGCAGCCTGACGGTGTCTACATCATCGCAGGCACGGAGTTCTCATTTATCCCGGATACCCTTACACTTCCCGTGAATCAGGAAGCGGTGATTATGTTCAGGAACCGTGGGACCGTCGACCATGACCTCGTGGTGGAAGAATTTGGAATCGCGACGGGAACCATCAGAATTGGCGGTGAGCGGACCGTTCGATTCACCCCCCGGCAGACGGGCGATTTTGACCTGATCTGCTCCATCCCCGGCCACGGCGAGGCAGGCATGGTCGGGACGATCAGAGTCGTCGAGGCGACTGAAAACCCGTCAGGCAGAGGTTGAGGCGTTTCATGGAGCCGGATCATTCAGCGGGAGATGAGCAGCCGCAGCATGCGCTGACGGTGGCTGATTTCGAGTTCGATCTTCCCGAGCACCTGATTGCGCAGGAGCCAATCGAGCCGCGGGATCATGCGCGGCTGCTCATCGTCCATCGTGATTCCGGACGAACGGAGCACGCGCGGTTCTATGACCTTCCCGCCATCCTCAATGCCGGTGATGCCCTGGTTGTGAATGAGACGCGGGTCATCCCGGCACGACTTCTCGGCACCAAGCGCTCCGGGGGCGGGCGCGTGGAGATACTGCTGATCCGGCCTCTTGTTGGCGCCGGTGACGGCGTGGAGGCGAATGAGCGCATTTGGACGGCGATGGTCCGCCCCTCACGCCGCGTGGCGTCCGGCAGCATTGTTGAGGTCGACGCGCCCGGCGCGCCGCGTGTGGTTGTGGGGCAGCAATATACGGATGACACGCGGCTTGTGACGCTGCCGCCGGGATTCTCATTACAGGACGTTGGGCAGGTGCCGTTGCCCCCCTACATCCGGAGAGAGATCCCCGATCTCGACAGGTATCAAACGATCTATGCCTCAAAGCCGGGCAGCATCGCCGCGCCGACGGCGGGTCTCCATTTCACGCCGGCCTTGATGAACCGCCTGGAGGAGCGAGGAATCCGCCTCGCCCGCCTGACGCTTGACGTTGGCCCCGGAACGTTCCGGCCCGTCAAGGTCGATGACCCCAAGGACCACGTCATGGGTCTTGAACGCTATGAGCTGCCGGAGGAAGCCGCGCAGGCCATCTCCCAAACGCGCGCGGACGGCGGGCGGATCATCGCGGTCGGCTCCACCTCCGTCCGGGCGCTTGAGTCCATCGCCATCAATCAGGGCCTCCCCGTGGCCCGTGACGGCATCCCTGAGGAGAGCGCCGCAATCGCGGCGGAAACGGGAGAGACGGATCTCCTGATCCTGCCGGGCTTTCCATTCAGGATGATTGACGGGATGATCACAAACTTTCACCTGCCGCGCTCCACCCTGCTCATGTTGGTCTCCGCCTTCGCAGACAAGAGCCTCATGGACAGGGTGTATCGGGAGGCGATTGAGATGGAGTACCGCTTCTACTCCTTTGGCGACGCGATGTGTGTCATCTAGGCGGGTGCCCGGTGAGTGGACGCCCGCTGCTGCTATCGTGATGATCACTGGCACATGACCGGCATGGGCCGGACGAGGGAACCCAATATGGTTGATCGAGATCGACTCCTCCGCACGTTTACGGATTTCGTCCGGATTGACAGCCCCTCCGGCGAGGAGGGCGCAATGGCGGACGTTCTGTCCGCGCGCCTCACGGCGTTGGGTTTCACCGTCGCGCGGGATGCGTATGGCAACGTCATCGCCACAGAGCCGGGGGATTCCCCGCTGCTCCTGTCCGCGCACATGGACACGGTGGAGCCGGGGCGCGGCGTGCGGCCGCTCATCGATGGCGACATCATCCACACGGACGGCTCAACGATTCTGGGCGGCGACTGCAAGGCCGGCCTGGCGGTGATCATCGAGGCGCTGGAGTCGCTGCAGCAGGACGGCGCGTCACGTCGCCCGGTGGAGATTGCCCTGACGCGGGAGGAGGAGGTCGGCCTTGTCGGCGCGCGGAATCTCGACTTCGGGATGCTGCGGGCGCGGGAGGCAATCGTCTTCGATGGGGAGGGCAGCGTGTCGCGCGTCACCACCGGCAGCCCGACGTACCTGTCGTTTGATCTGGAGATCACGGGGCGCGCGGCGCACGCGGGCGCGGAGCCGGAGAAGGGAATCTCCGCCATTCAGATCGCCGCGGAGATGATTGTGCAAATGCGCCTTGGCCGCCTTGACGAGAACACGACGTTCAACGTCGGGATCATTGAGGGCGGCAGCGTGCGGAATGCCGTGCCGGAGCACGCGCGCCTGAAAGGGGAGACCCGCAGCCACAGCCCGGAGGCGCTTGAGAGGGTGCGCGCCTACCTGCTGAACATTGTTCAGGACACCCGCAACCGCTGGACGGAGGCGCGGATCGACTGTGACATCCATGAGGAGTTCACGGGCTACCGGCTGAATGAGACCGCAGGAATCCTTGCGCGCGTCACCCAGACCCTGTCCACGCTTGGGATGACGCCGGAACTGGCGCTGTCCGGCGGCGGAACGGACGGAAACGTGTTTCAGACGCGGGGCATTGAATCCGCCGTGGTGGGCGCGGCGATGCATGACGCGCATACGGTGCGGGAGAGCGTGCGCATCACGGAGCTTGAGCAGGGCGCGCGGTTCTGCCGAGCCCTGCTGGAGGTCTAGGCGCCGTCACGCATAGAGGCCTCTCTCATGTGGGGGAACGCAAGGCGGCTCACGCCTCTGAACGATCATTCGGCAGCTGCGTGGATCAAGGAGCGCTTGCTGCCCTTCCGTCGAGAAGAAGGCTATCGAGTTGGCAACGTTGCCCCGCAAGGCTTTGAGGCATACGCCCGTGTCTTTCATCCACCCTCGTGGGCGGAACGGCGGAGTGCGTCGCGTCCCTGACCGATCATCCCGACCTTGAAGCGCTGCCCATCGCAATCGATGCGCGGATCGATGTTGACGGAGACACCCTGAACGTCTGAGCGGGTTCAGGCGCGGTGGCCCTCTTGGGGGAATTGGTCCTGATGGGGCGCTCCGCGTGTTGACACGCCCCGCCGCCCTCCGTATAGTGAAAGTTCGCCGCCGTCCTGGACGGGGGCGAGTGCTGAGCGCCTTAACAAGTGAATAGGTCAAGAACGGTCAGAGTGTACTGACCGCGGCTCTTCAATTTCAATGAAGAGGAAACGAGAGTAAGGGTTAAGCTACTAAGGGCGCGTGGTGGATGCCTTGGCGTCAGGAGCCGAAGAAGGGCGTAGCTTGGCTGCGATAAGCCCGGGGGAATTGCCAAGCAAGTTGATCCCGGGATGCCCGAATGGGGAAACCCGGCCCGCTTCATCGCGGGTCACCGCCGGCCGAACACATTAGGCCGGATGGAGGCAAGTCGGGGAACTGAAACATCTAAGTACCCGGAGGAAAGGAAAGGATTCCCTCAGTAGTGGCGAGCGAACGGGGAAGAGCCCAAACCGGAGAGGCTTAACGGACGCGGGTCCTATGTCTGTCCGGGGTTGAGCGCCATGATGGGAGAGATCCCGCGATGTCTCGCGGAGTTACCAACCGGCACCCTAGCCGAAGGTCCGTGGAAACGGCCGCCGCAGAAGGTGACAGTCCTGTAGGCGAAAGGGGAAGGCTCCGTGCATCATGAGCGAGAGTACCACGGGACACGGGAAATCTTGTGGGAAACAGGGGAGACCACTCTCCAAGGCTAAATACTGACGTGAGACCGATAGCGAACAAGTACCGTGAGGGAAAGATGAAAAGAACCCCGATAAGGGGAGTGAAATAGAACTTGAAACCGTATACTTACAAACAGTGAGAGGGCTATTGTAAGGCCTGATCACGTACCTCTTGCATTATGAGTCAGCGAGTTACGATGTGTAGCAAGGTTAAGCCGTCAGGTGTAGCCGTAGGGAAACCGAGTCTTAATAGGGCGAATCAGTTGCATGTCGTAGACCCGAAACGGGATGAGCTA
>JAAXGS010000220.1 GCA_012271225.1 Dehalococcoidia bacterium
CCGCAAGCGGAATCCGCCCCTCCGGCAGACCGATGAAGTGGACGGCCTGCTGAGCCGCAACCGCGACCGTCAACGCCTGTGGCGCGGCCATCCCGATGTCTTCTGCGGCAAGAATAACCAGCCGCCGGGCGATGAACAGCGGGTCCTCGCCCCCTTCCAGCATCCGCGCCAGCCAGTATATTGCCGCGTCCGGGTCCGAAGCGCGCACAGACTTGATGAATGCCGATATGGTGTCGTAATGCATGTCGCCGGCCTTGTCGTGCCGCAGCGACCGCCGCTGCATCGCGTCCTCCACCATCGCCACATCCACGCTGCGCCTGCCCTCTGCGTCCGGCGCGGTAGCGGAAACCGCAAGCTCAAGCGCGTTCAGCGCCGTGCGCGCGTCCCCGTTCGAGAGGTTCACCAGCGCATCCATCGCCTCATCATCTAGCTCAGGACTCAGCGCACCCAGCCCTCGCTCCACATCTCGCGACGCCGCCTCTATGATCGCCCGCACTTGCTCATCGCTCAAAGGCTCAAGCGCAAACACTCGCGCGCGGGAGAGCAGGGGAGACACAACCTCGAAAGACGGGTTTTCCGTAGTCGCTCCGATGAGCACGAGCGTCCCGTCCTCGACATAAGGCAGTATCACATCCTGCTGCGCCTTGTTGAATCGATGGATTTCGTCCACGAACAGGATAGTTGACTGCCCGCTCATGCCAAGCCGCTCGCGCGCTTCCGCAGCGACGCGCCGCAGGTCGGCAACACCCGACGCCACGCCGCTCACCTGCTCGAAGTGGCTGTGCGTCACATTAGCGATAAGGCTCGCCAGCGTCGTTTTCCCCGTGCCCGGCGGCCCCCACAGAATTATGGACGGAAGCGTATCCGCCTCGATACTGTTCCTCAGCGCCGTTTCCGGCCCGATGATGTGCGACTGCCCCACATACTCCTCGAAAGTGCGCGGGCGCATCCTTGCCGCAAGCGGCGCTCTGCTCAGAAGTTCGCGTCGGGAACGATGCTCGAATAGTGTCATCAGGCGTCATCCTTTAACCTGCGACCGCATGCCTTACCGCATCCAGCAGCGCCTTATCCTCTTCAGGGAGCACCGTGCGCGCATCCAGCAGCACCCGCTCATCCTCGATACGCCCCATCACCGGCGTGTCCGCCTCCCTCAATCGCTTCGCAACAGCCCCTGCCCCGCCGTCAACACCCTCGCATTCGATAGCCAGCGCCCATGTCGGAAGCGTCTCCCCCGGCAAACTGCCGCCGCCAATAGTTGACTGCGACTTAATCAACCAGACGCCCTCGCCAATCTCTTGCGTCCATGCGCTCGCGCGTTTGTTCACTTCATCCGCCGTCATCCCTATCATCCGCCAAATCGGGACCTTGTCGAGCGTCTCACCCCTGATATAGTGCTCCAGCGTCGCCGCAAGAGCCGCCATGCTCAGCTTGTCGATGCGCATCGCCCTAGCCAGCGGATGGCGGGCCACAACGTCCACCATGCGGCGGCTGCCGGCGATTATGCCCGCCTGCGGGCCGCCGAGCAGCTTGTCGCCCGAAAAGAACATCACGTCCACACCCGCCGCGGCGCTCTCCTGCGGCATCGGCTC
>JAAXGS010000013.1 GCA_012271225.1 Dehalococcoidia bacterium
AAGGCGTCGACACCCTCCTCCAGCAACTCGGCGTGGACACGCTGAAAGTCGATGCCCAGCGCCGCAATGTCGGCGAGCACTCTGGCTGACTCCTTCGGATTGTCCGCGAGGGTGGGGCGCACGCTGCTGACGGAGCGGAATGCATCGACCGTTGCCGGCGGCATCGTGTTGACGGTGTTCGGCCCGATCAGATCATCGACGTACATCGTTTCGGAGTAGTCGGGGTTCTTGGTGCTTGTGCTCGCCCACAGCAGCCTCTGCGGGCGCGCCCCTCGCGCCGCCTGTCGGCGGAACTCCGGCTCCTCCGCCAGACGCAGCGAAAGCTGATAGGCCTGCCGCGCGTTGGCCACCGCCGCCCGTCCGCGCAGCGCCAGAGCCTTTGCAGTGCCGATGTCATCCAGCAGCGCATCGACCTTTGTATCGACGCGGCTCACGAAGAAGGATGACACGGAGGCGGCGTGCGTGGGGTCCGCCAGCCTGGCGACGCCGCGAACGTAGGCGCGCGCCGCGGCCTCATATTGCTCTAGCGAGAACATCAGAGTGACGTTCACGTTCAGACCCTGGGCGATCAGTTCCTCCACCGCCGGAAAGCCCTGCGGCGCCGCGGGCACCTTGATCATCAGGTTTGGCCGGGCGACCTCATGCCACAGACGGAGTCCCTCCCGTATCGTTCCCTCCGTGTCGTAGGCCAGATGAGGGGAGACCTCAAGGGAGACGAAACCGTCCGCGCCGTTTGATTCGTCGTAGACGGCTCTCAGGACGTCCGCCGCGTCACGAATATCGTTGACGCCAACGTGCTCAAACAGATCCTTGGCGCTTGCGTCAGGGTTGGCGATGAGGTGGCCGGACAGGGAATCATCGTACAGCGCGCTGCCCGCCACCGCTTTCTCAAAGATGCTTGGGTTGCTTGTCACGCCGCGCAGCCCGTCCTCCTCAACCAGCCGCCGCAGGCCGCCGGTCTCCAGCAGGGACCGATCAATGTAATCAAGCCAGAAAGACTGCCCCAGATTGCGAAGGTCTTGCAATGGGTTCGCCATATCCGTTCCCCTCTCCTGATTGCGGTCCATGTGTCCACAATCCGCCGTTCTGCCCACTTAGTCAAGTGGACGCCCGCCGCGCGGCTTTCCCCACGCCAGAATGTGCCCCCGGAGGGAACGGCGTCGTCTGAACCTGCGGCGGGGATTCAGCGCGTCACAGAGGCGGGAGAGTGTGCGCAGCGGGCGGCCCGAGGTGGGTCCGCGCCCGCCGCTCCAGCGCGCGGTGATAGACCTCGAGAACCGCGTCGGCCACCACGCTCCACTGGTATCGGCGCACCGTCTCCGACCCCGTGTTGGCGATGGTGCTGCGCAGCCCCGTATCGCGCAGCAGCCGAATGAGCGTCTCGGCGAAAGCCTGCTCATCCTTGGGATCGGCCAGCAGGCCGTTATGGCCGTCCGTGATGACGGATCGGTGCCCTGCGATGTCCGATGCGACGACGGCCCGCCCGGCCGCCATGGCCTGAATCAGCACGATGCCCATGCTCTCATTGCCGAGCGCCGGGCTGCAGAAGACGTCCGCCGTCCGGTAGTAACGGGGCAGCTCTTCTTTGGAGGCATAGCCGACAAAGTGGACGTCCTCAAGGCCGCGCTCTCCGATGACGCGGGCGCTCTCCCTGTCCATGTTTCCCGGGCCCACCACAAGGAGCCTGCATTCCGGAAACTGCCACCGCACCTGCGCATAGGCGCGCAGCATGTGCGGAAAGCCCTTGCGCTTCTCCATGCGTCCCTGAAAGAGGATGTTGAGGCGTCCGTCCTGATACGTGGGCATGGGCGATGCCTGCGCATAGACGTCGGTATCGACACCGTTGGGAATGATGGTGTACTCGCCGGGGAAATAGCGGTTGGCAAACTGGCGCGCGGGCTCCGTGACGGCGATCCGCGCGTCAAGCAGGCGGGCCCATCGCTGCAACAGAAAGCGGGACGCCCAGAGCGCGCGCCGCCTCTCCGCGTATGCGTGAAATGTGCCGACAAGGGCGGGCCCGGCGGCGAGCCGCAGAAACGTCAACGGCAGTGTTGGCGTCATCGGCTCATGCAGGTGGATGACATCAAAGTTCCCCTGCTCCAGCAGCGGACGCACGTGCTTGCCGAGTGTCAGCGACAGGGTGATACGGGCGATGGACCCCGCCGTCGGCACCGGTATCGGCCTGCCAATGACCGCCAGATTGTCGGCGTCGAGGTCGTCAATCGGTCTGGATGACGGGGCGACGATCGTCACGTCATGCCCACGCCGCCGCAGTTCGTCGCTGAGCCCCGTGATATGGTTGGTCACTCCGCCGGGATACGCAAAGTCGTAGGGCGAGACGAGCGCGACACGAAGTGGCCGCGACCCTTCGGTCGCGGCCACTTCAACGTCCTTGTGTTCCGCAATGGCGCTCATTCCTGTGACCGTTGCTTCATCCTATCACGGGCAGGGCAGTGCCACTGTGTGGCCATGCGCGCTCTAGAGAACGGCCTCCCGATCAAGCGTGGCCTCAATGGCCGGGATCGTGTCATCCGGGCCGCCCTCATTGGCGATGAACTGTTCCAGCCGCCGCCGCGCGTCCTCGTCACGCATCTGCAGAGGCGGTGACTTCATGAAGTAGGAGGACGGCGGCACCAGAGCGCCGCTGATGCCGCGATCCAGCGCGATCTTGGCGCAGCGGATGGCGTCAATGACCACGCCGGCGGAGTTCGGGCTGTCCCAGACCTCCAGCTTCAACTCCAGATTCAGGGGAACATCGCCAAATGTGCGGCCCTCCATGCGAATGTAGGCCCACTTGCGATCCTGCAGCCACGGCACATAGTCGCTGGGGCCGACGTGGATGTTCTCCGGCTCCAGGTCAAAGTCGAGCTGCGAGAGGACGGAGTTGGTCTTTGACTCCTTCTTGGAGGTGAGACGCTCCCACTCAAGCATGTTGTAGAAGTCCGTATTGCCGCCAAAGTTGAGTTGATACGTGTTCTCCAGCTTGACGGCACGGTCGCCAAAGAGCCGCGCAAGGACGCGGTGGACGATGGTTGAGCCGACCTGCGACTTGATGTCGTCGCCGATGACGGGCAGGCCGGCGTCGCGGAACCGCCGCTGCCAGTACGGCTCCCGCGCAATGAACACGGGAACGCAGTTGATGACCGCCGTGCCGGAGGCCAGCGCCTGCTCGACATACCACTTTGTGGCCATCTCACTGCCGACGGGCAGGTAGCTGATCAGGACGTCAACCTCTCGCTCCCGGAGGATGTTGACGATGTCCGCCGTCTCTCCCCCGGCCTTCTGCACCTGCTGCGAGAGGAACTCGCCCAGGCCGTCATGCGTCATGCCGCGCTCCACGGTCACGTTCGTGTAGGGCACGTCCGTGAACTTGTACGTGTTGTTCGGCTCCGCAAAGATGGCCTCTGACAGATCCCTGCCTACCTTCGTTGCGCCGACGTCAAACGCGGCGACGAAGTTGATGTCCGAGATGTGGTAGGGCCCCAGGCGCGGGTGCATCAGCCCGGGAATCGCCTCGCTCTCGGACGCGTTCTGATAGTAGTGGATGCCCTGAACCAGTGAGGATGCACAGTTCCCCACGCCCACAATGGCCACATTAATCTTGTCTCCCATAAGCACCTCCAATGCAGGGTTTCAGACCGTTACGCAACAACAACAAAGAACTGCGGCAGGACCAGGACGTTCGCCCCCACCACGAACGTAAGACAGACATAATCACATTCCGCGCCGCGCGTCAAATCGGCCTGTCCGTTTGCGTGGGCTCCCCGTCCGCGCCGGGCGCTTGTGGCGTTTCACACGCGGGTGCTACGCTTGCGGCAGCCATGGTCTACGACTTTCAGACGCAATCCTTCCTGAGCGACGGCGTCCTTTCGCCGCTTGAACTCATCCGCCGCGCGCGGCACAACGGCTATGAGGCCATCGCCATCACCGATCACGTTGGGCTTGGCGGTCTTGTCCCGCTGCTGGACCGCCTCGCGGAGGATTGCCGAATCGCGCGGGAGGAGTGGGGGATACTCGCAATCCCCGGCGTGGAACTGACGCATATTCCCCCCAACCGCATTGCGGAAGCCGCGTCACGCGCGCGTGACGCGGGCGCCGGTCTGGTCCTGGTTCACGGCGAGACGCCGGTGGAGCCGGTGCTGCCCGGCACGAATCGGGCGGCGGCGTCATGTCCGGAGGTCGATGTCCTTGGGCACCCCGGCCTTCTCTCGGATGAAGACGCGATGCTCGCGGCAGGGAATGACGTCTATCTTGAGATTTCCACGCGGCGCGGCCATTCCCTGGCCAACGGCCATATCGCATTGGTTGCGCAGCGAAACGGGGCGAAATTGCTGGTGAATTCAGATGCGCACGCCCCGGAGGATCTGCTGACAGAAGAACTCGCGATCACCGCAGCGCTGGGCGCCGGTCTGAGCCGAGAGGACGCGGGAATCGCGACGAAAGACAATCCTCGCGCGCTTCTGGAGATCCTGATGAGCCGACTAAACCAGGCCCCCCGCTGATCTGAGCGGGGGAGGTTCCCTAACCCTTTTCCTCTTCCATTCCCGACGCCCGCAACTTGTTGGCCTCTGCGTCGCTAAGGATGCGGAACACCGAAGCGCTGGGGTCCTCGTCTGCCACGCCGCGAACCGCGGGGCGCCCATTCTTCAGCGTCACCAGCTTGGGATTGCGGATTACGACGCTCTTCCGGAGCTTCAACGAGTATGCGGTCAACTCTTCCATAACAATCTCCCTTGTGTAAAGCGCGCTGGCTTGACTATAGGGTTGACGGTGAACCCATGTCAAGATGTTGAATCCTGATTGAGCCGCTGTCTCACAGCAATCTGGGCGATCCTCTCCAATTCACCGCCGGGCGCCGCTCCGGTTCATCACGCTCCAAACACTGTGTGCGGATGCCACCGCCCGGCGACGGTTTTGCGTATCAGAGCCAGCAGGGAGCCGTCCGGCCCAACTGCCAGGGCGTTGCCCGGCGTGGGCCCGGGGCAGAACACCTCATCCACGTCACCGGGCACGCTGCCCCAGTCTCCGGAGGCCGCCGCCATATCCATTCCCGAGCGGACGCGCGCCGTAAACCCCGTCCGCACCTGTACCGCCGGCCAGCCGGGGAACACCGCGGACAGCGGCGTCAGCGCCTCCGCCGCCTGTTCGCCGCTCAGGGCCTCCTCCGCGTCCTCCGGTGACAGGGCAGTGTCCGCGCTAAACGGGCCCACCCGAACGCGCTGCAGCCCGTCCAGCACGCCGCCGCAGCCGAGGCGTTCCCCGATGTCCGCCGCGAGCGAGCGGACATACATGCCGCGCCCGCAGGAGACGGAGAGGCGCACCCGGGGCAGTGACACGGACTGCACCGTGATGCTGTGCACCGTGACCGGGCGCGGCTCCCGCATGACCTCCTCGCCGCGCCGTGCAATCTCATACAGCCGTTCCCCCTGATGCTTCAGGGCGCTGAACATGGGCGGCACCTGATGAATCTGCCCGATGAACTCCGGAAGCACGCGCAGGACATCCTCCTCCGTCACATGAGCGGTTGGCCGCCGCTCCAGCACCGTCCCGTCCCTGTCCAGGGTGTCGGTGATCGTGCCGAGCAGGATGTCGGCCTCGTACCCCTTTGCCAGCTCTTCAATACGCCCGCTGAGCCGCGTCGCCTGGCCAAACAGGATGGGCAGGACGCCCTCCGCGGCCGGGTCGAGCGTTCCCCCGTGTCCAACACGCTTCACGCGGCTCACTCTCCGCAGCCGTTTCACGACGTCGAATGACGTCATGCCGCGTGTCTTCCAGACGGCCAAAAAGCCGCTGAGGTTAGCGTTCGGCACCGGCGCCTCCATCCGATGCGCGTTCCGGCGTCTCTTCCGGGCGCACACGATCCAGCAGTTGAAAGATGCGCCCCGCGCGCTCCATGGATTCATCCAGCATGAATACGAGTTCCGGCGTGCGGCGCAGGCCAAGCCCCAGCAGACCGCGCTGCAGAAACCCGGAGGCTGAGCGCAATCCCTGCAGGGTCTTCTGTCCGGTCTCCCGATCACCGACAACGCTGACCCAGACGCGCGCATGGGCAAGGTCACGTGACGTTTCAACCGCCGTGATCGTCACGATGCCGCTGATGCGCGGGTCCTTGATTTCACGCGCCAGAAGCGTGCTGAGATGGTCACGAAGGAGCTCATTGACGCGCTCAGTGCGTCGGGACATGGAGCCTCCGGCAGGGTGGGGTTCTTTGCGCAGCGGGCCTGACCGGCCTGTCTAGTAGGAGGGCTGCTCCTCCTGCACGTACGTCATGATAACGTCTCCCTCCGCAAAGTCGGAGAAGCCCTGAATGCCGATCCCGCATTCCTGTCCCGCGGCCACCTCCCGGGCCTCATCGCGATACCGCCGGAGGCTGGAGATGGGGCCGTCCATGATGATCTCTCCGTCGCGGCTCACGCGGGCCAGGGAGGCACGGCGCACGCGGCCCTCTGTGACGAGACAGCCCGCAACGCGGCCGCCCCGCACGTCAAAGACCTGCCGCACCTCCGCGCGGCCCTCCTCAACCTCCTGCAGCAGGGGCGCGGCCATGCCGCGCAGCGTGTTGTCCAGGTCATTCAGCAGCTGATAGATGATGGCGTAGTTGCGAATCTCAACGCGGTTCGCGTCCGCCAGACGCCCCGCCGCCGTTTCAATGCGGGAGTTGAACCCGAGAATTGCCGCGTTTGACGCGGCGGCCAACAGCACGTCACCCTCCGTGATTGAGCCAACATCGGCGTGCAGCACCTTGCCGCGCGTCGTATCATTCCCCAACTGTCCGATAGAGCTCCGCACGGCCTCCAGGCTCCCCTGCGTGTCCGCCTTGAGGATCAGATTGAGGTCCTGAATCTTCCCGCCGCCGATCTGCCTGGCGTACTGCTCAAGGCTTGAGGGTTGGCGTCTGTCCGCCACCTCCGCCGCGGCTGCGCGCTCCGCTGCGACCGCGCGGGGGTCCGTGGCGGAATCGACCACCTCCAGGATGTCCCCGGCTTTCGGGACATCGGCGAGGCCCAGAATCTCCACCGGCGTTGAGGGCCGCGCGTCAGACAGGCGGTTGCCGCGAAAGTCCGTCATGGCGCGGATGCGCCCCCACGTTGAGCCGACAAGGACGGACATGCCGGGGCGCAGGGTGCCGGACTGGATCAGCACGGTGGCCACCGGGCCGCGGTTCTGATGCAGACGCGCCTCGATGACGGTTCCGCGCGCGGGAACCTCCGGGTCCGCCGTCAACTCCGATATCTCCGCCACAAGATGAATGGACTCCAGCAGGGTATCGAGTCCGTCACCCGTGCGGGCGGAGACGGGGACGCTGAGAACATCGCCTCCCCAGTCCTCGACCAGCACCTGCTGCTCGGAGAGTTGGCGTTTCACGCGCTCAGGATCGGCGGCCGGCACATCCATTTTGTTGATGGCGACGATGACGGGCACATCCGCCGCCCTGGCGTGATTGATCGCCTCGATTGTCTGCGGCATCACGCCGTCGTCCGCCGCCACAACAAGCACGGCGATATCCGTCACGTTCGCGCCCCGCGCCCGCAGCGTGGTGAACGCCTCATGGCCGGGGGTGTCAAGGAACGTGATGGGTGAGTCCGCGACGTCCACCTGATAAGCGCCGATGTGCTGCGTAATGCCGCCGGCCTCTCCACCGGCCACGTCCGTCCGGCGCACGGCGTCCAGAATGCTTGTCTTGCCGTGGTCGACGTGCCCAAGAACGGTCACGACGGCGGGGCGGGGCTGCTGATTGTCCGTTCGTTCCGCGTCGGCCATCCGCTCGCCAAGCGCCGCGTCCTCCGCCTCCGCCTCCCGAATCTCGAAACCGTAGTAGGCGGCGATGGGCCGCGCGGCCTCCGTATCAATCGCGTCATTCACGCCAGCCATGACGCCCGTGCGCATCAGATTCTTGATGATCTCCACAGGGTTCGCGCCGACCTTCTCCGCAAGCTCTCCCACGGTGATGGCGCGCGGCAACTCGAGAACACGCTCCTCGGAAGCTGCCAGATGTCTTTGCGTGGACATGGGGAGCGAATCTACCCTTTCCGCCGTTCCAGGAGAACCCGTTCCGCCTCACCGGACAGGCGGCCACGATCCTCTCGTGACAGCGGCGACTCCAGCAGCAGGCGGTGTTCCAGGGCGTTGCCGCGCAGACCGCGCTCCCAGCAACCCGCGTCCGCGCAGAGGTAGGCTCCACGCCCGGAGCGCTTGCCCGTGGTATCAATGGCAACGGCTCCGGCCGTATCGCGGACGATTCTCACAAGCTCATGCTTGGCCCGCGTCTGCCTGCACGCGATGCACGTGCGCTGCGGCTTGCGCCGCGTTCTGCCGTCCCGGTGTGGTCGCGCTCTTGTTGCTGCCGTCACGGTTAGCGATTGCCGCCTCTCCTCCCGCCGCGTCGTTCGTCTCGGCCACCGCGGAAACGCCCGCCGCGTTCCGGGAATATGTCCTCCGCAAAACGGATACGGCCGCCGGTGTCTCCCGGCGTCTCGGACTGATACTGTTGGAGCCAGGCGTCAAAGTCGAACCGCTGCGGTTCCTCGTCCTCATCCGCCTCGTCGTCGCTTTCCTCAGCTTCCTGCTCGCCTTCGGCCTCCTCCAGCGCTCGCAGGATGGCCGCCTCCTCCTCTTCGAGTTTGCGGAGCTCCTCCTCGATGTCCGCGTCAGTCTGCGCCGGGGCCTCCTGGGTTGGCGCTTCCGCCGCCTGCGCCGCCGGTTCCTCTATAACGGGCGCGGCGGAGACGATTTGCTCAACCGGCGCCTCCGCCTGCGGCTCATCTGATGGAGCCTCTGTTGTCGCCGGCTCGGCAGCCGCGCTTGCTGGGGCCGCAGCTTCGGCAACCGGCGCCTCGACAGCGGCCGGTTGTTCCGCAACGGCCTGCTCCGCCGCGTCCTCCGCGACGCTCACCGCCTCCGCGACGATTGCGTCAGCGGCCGGCTCAGCATCAACAGTCGGCGTTATGGCCGGGGCCGCGGACTCCGGCCCGCGCGCTGTGCGCTCAGCCTCTTCCGCCAGGACCTCTGAGATGCTGCGAATATCGATTCTCCATCCGGTCAGCTTGGCGGCGAGCCTCGCGTTCCAGCCCTCAGGCCCAATGGCCAGGCTCAATTCCTGCTCCGACACCACGACGAGAGCCTGTTTCTCGCCGGTGATCTCGACGCGGGTGGTTTGAGCGGGGCTCAACGCATGTCCAATGAAGACCGCCGGATCCGCGCCCCAGGGGATGACGTCAATTCTCTCCCCGTTCAGTTCATTGATGATGTTCTGGATGCGGACGCCGCGCAGCCCAACGCATGAGCCCACCGGGTCCACGCCCTCCTGCCGCGCCTCAACGGCGACCTTGGAGCGGTAGCCGGGCTCCCGGGCCACGTTGCGGATCACAACCGTGCCGCTCTTGATCTCCGGGACCTCCGACTCAAAGAGCCTGGTGATCAGGTCACGGTGGGCGCGTGAGACAAGGATTCTGGGCGCGCGAATACCCTTCTCCACCTCCTGGATCAGGACGCGGATCCGCTGGCGCGGGTAGTACTGCTCCGTGCGGACGGCCTCCGCGGGCGGCAGGATCGCCTCCGTTCGGCCAAGGTTGATGATGACCTGCCCATGCTCAACCTTCTGAACCACGCCGGCGATCAACTCATTGATGCGATTGGCGTATTCGTCATAGACCTGATCACGCTCCGCCTCCCGCAGGAGCTGCAGCACCACCTGCTTCGCCTTTTGCGCGGCGATTCTGCCGGAGTCCTGCGGCGTCTCCTCCACATCAACCATGTCTCCGACGCGGGCGTTCGGGTTGATCGCGCGCGCGTCCTCAAGCGAGATCTCCGCGGTCGGTTCGACGACTGTTTCGACGACCAGCTTGTGGAACGTGACGACGATCTCGCCGGTGGTGGGCAGTATCTGAACAGAGACGTCGCTGCCCACGCCGGTGTCCTTCTGGAAGGCGGAGGTAAGCGCGTCCTGAATCGCGCTGAGGACCACTTCACGCGAGAGCCGGCGTTCCGTTGCCAACTGCGTGACCGCAAGCTGGAAATCGCTCTTCATACGTCCCTCGTTTCCTTCCTCAGAGCGCCCCCGCGGGCCGGTTGGCAGAACAAAAAAAGTGGGATTGTCGCCCCACCTCTCGTTCACCGCAGATTTGGTCGCCCTGTATCCCAAAGTGTACCATTCACGCCCAAAGGCGGCAATTCTGCGCGGACAGCGGGCGCCGTTGGCCCCCTGTCCGGGATCGCGCCGATTCTACGCGTGTTCAGTCAGGGGCAGCCGTATGGAAAAGGTGGACCCGCTGCCCACCTGACTCTCCACGTGGACCTCGCCATGATGCGCGTCGATGATCTGCTGGACGATGGCCAGCCCCAGACCGGCGCCGTGCCTCCCGCCAACGTCACCCTGCAGCATGCGGTCCATGAGCACAGGGACATCATCCGCCGGGATGCCAATGCCCGTGTCCGTGACGCGCAGCCAAACGGCGTCGTCGCGGCTCTCCGCGGAAACGGCCACGCGCCCCCCTGCCGGCGTGAACTTGATGGCGTTGTGCACAAGGTTGACGAGCGCCTGATGGAGCCGATCCGGATCTGCGGAAATCTCCGGCACGCCCCGTGAAACGTCAACCACAAGCTCAATCTGCGCGCGGGATGCGAGGGCGGACATCACGTGAACACAGCGGTCGATCACCTCGCCAACGCGGAGCCGTTGCGGCGACAGCGGAGCCCAGCCCATTTCCATGCGGGAGAGATCAAGCAGACTCTCGACAAACGTGGTCAGACGCTGCACCTCGCCGAGGGCGCTTGAGACGAACGGACGGGCGGCCTGCGGGTCCTCAATCGCTCCCAGGTCGAGAGTTTCCAGAGTGGCCTGAATACCGGCGAGCGGCGTGCGAATCTCATGCGACGCATTCGCCAAAAACTCATGCCGCAGGCGTTGGGCGCGGTGTTCCTCCGACACATCGTATGCCGCGAGAAGAACCCGCGACTCCTCGCCCTCCGTGTACGGCGAGGCGACCAGACGCATTGCGCGGCCCGGCTCACCCGCCGGTGTGATCTCCGCGGTTGCCGTCAGTGCCGTGAGCAGGGCCTCTCGCGCGATAGCGGCGGCCTCATGGTCCCTGACCAGCTCGATGAGCGTCACGCCGTCGGCTGTGGGCTGCCCAAATCCAAAGAACTGCGCGGCGGCCACATTCGTCATCAGCACTCGTTCATCGACATCGAGCACGATGACACCGACGGCAAGGCTGTCAAGGATGGAGGCGAGGCGGCTGCGCTGCGTCTCAGCCGCAGACGCGATGTCACGCCCCTCCTGACTCATCCTGGCGATGTGATGGCTGACCTCTCGCATGTCCGCATTGGTGGAGCCGAGGCTCACCGCGTCGATGATCCGCCCCTGCCGCAGCGCCCCGGACAGGTGCCGCAGCGGCCCGGACGCGCGGCGCGTCACAAGCAGCAACAGCAGGAGAACGAGTGCCGCGCCCGTCATTGACACAAAGAGGAACAGGCGGCGGTACTGCGCCCCGGCGCCGCTCAACTCACTGACGGGAACCGCGATACGAACAACGCCGCTCCCGTCCGGCAGGCCGTGCGCGAAATAGACGCTTTCGACGCCGTACGCGGGGTTCAGACGCTGCGCAACTCCCTCCCCGGGAGGCTGCAGGGCGTCGATAACCTCCGGCGCGCCCGCCTCGCGCGCCGGGTCACTGTCTGGGGCGGTGGCGTGGATAATGTTGCCGTCCGCGTCATGCAGTGACGCATACAGGCCGGTGGCAGCGGCGAATCTCTCCAGAGCGCCAATCGCGCGGTTGGCGGCGTCCGGATCACTCACGCTATGGATTGAGCCGATGGTGTGGGCGAGGGCGCGCGCGTCATCGGCGTATCGGTCTTCGGCTGCGTCCCTGCCGATGAACCCCAGCTGAATCCAGGCAAAGCTCGCAAGGCAGACAAGCGCCAGAATCAGGGCGGCCCACAGGGCCAGCCCGGAGCGGCCCTGCGTCAACTGGAGCATCAGGCCTCCAGCTTGTATCCGATGCCTCTGACCGTCAGGAGCAGGCGCGGGTGAGCCGGATCATCCTCAATCTTCTGGCGCAGCCACCGCACATGGACATCCACCGTGCGGTTCCCGCCGGGGTAGGAGTACTTCCAGACGCGATCGAGGAGGGTCTCGCGGCTGAACACGATGCCCCGATTCTCCGCGAGGAAGGAGAGCACTTCAAACTCCAGCGGCGTGAGCGCGATTTCCCTTCCCTTGTGCGTGACGCGGTGCGCCAGCCGATCAATGATCGTTTCTCCAAAGGCGATGGTGTCCGTTGGCCGTGTCTCATTCTCCTGCGCGGAGCGGCGGAGGATCGCCCTGACCCGCGCCAGGAGTTCTCGCATGGAGAACGGCTTTGTCATGTAATCGTCGCCGCCCATCTCCAGCCCGATGATCTTGTCGACCTCAGACTGCCGGGCGGTCAGCATCAGGATCGGCACCGCGCTACGGCTGCGCACCTTGCGGCACAGGTCCAGCCCGTCGACGTCCGGCAGGCCAAGGTCCAGGACGATGAAGTTCGGCATCTGCCGCTCCATCTTTTCAAAGGCCTCCGCAGACGTGGCGGCGGCGCGAACAGCGTATCCCTCACGGCTGAGGGAGTACGTCAGCGCCTCCCGCAGCGCCGGCTCATCATCAACGATCAGGATGGATGTCTCGGCGATTGTCATATCACCTTCCACTCTGGGCTGCGCGCGGGAGACGTTGGTCTCAGCGCGCGGGCCGCCATCAATCCCGTCCGGTCTATAAAAAGGGGGGAGCCGCCCGGCTCCCCCCTTTAGAGGTCTCCGTTGTGCCGGGCGCTTCGCGTCAGTGCGCGCCTCCCGCGCCACAGGCGCAGGCGCTGCCCCCCGCGCCGCCACAGGCGCAGGTCTCACCCGCGGCTCCGCCGCCGCCACAGGCGCACGCGCCGTTTCCGCCGCACGCGCAACCTCCGCCCACATTCGGGTTCCGAATGGTGAACCCGGTTCGCTCAAGGCTGTCAATGAAATCGATCTCAGAGCCAATGACCCACGGCAGGCTGTCCTCATCGACGACGACCCGGACGCCGTAGCTGTCTATCACCTCGTCCGCGTCCTTGGGCTCCGGCTCAATCGCCATGCCGTAGACCGGCTGGCCGTCCCCGTTCCCGTTCACAAAGACGCGCAGCGCGGCCCCCTCCGATTCCTGCTCCTTGAAGAGATCCAGAATCTTCTCTGCGGCCGATTCGGTCAGCGTGATCACGTTGCACCCTCCATGACGCGCGAATAACGGAAACGCGTCGATTTAGGGCAGTATACAGTCAGACGCGCGCGGGTGTCCATCCGCCCTATGCGCAGGAAACCCTGCGCGCGCGGCGGCGAGGGCCGATACCACAACGAACAAGGAGAAATGACGCATGACACTCTATCCGGGACGATTTGTGATCTCGCGTTCAGAGGACGGCGATGTGTGGGCCGAGCCCGCTCCGGGCGGGGTGGTGATCATGCGCGGACGCGCCACGCAGCCGGATGAGGGGGAGGCAGTTGCGGAGATGCGCCCGGATCAGATTGAGCGGCTTGACGCATGGGCGCATAAGGAGGGCGTGCTGGTGTCCTTCACCGGCGTCCTTGCGCGCCAGATCAAAGACCTCTCACGTGATGTTGGGCTGACGCCTCAGAACTTTGTGCTGGAGGCGTTGAACGCGTTCATTCAGGCGGGTGAGATGGCCGGTCATGGGCACTCTCACGCGCCGCCCGCGTCACAGGATATTGAGCTTGAGGGGCCGCGCCGCTAGCGCCGCCACGTTCGGCGCCCCAATTCGTTGATCGTTCACGCCCGCTACGCCTGGAGCAGGAGAAGAGAGGGGCGCTCAAGCAGTCGGCGGATTTCGTTCATGAACTGCGCGCCCTCCGCGCCGTCCGTCGCGCGGTGATCCGCGGACAGCGTTGCGGACATCACGTCGGCAATCATGATCTGTCCGTCGCGCGCCACCGGCGTCGGCAGGACGGACCCCACAGCGATGGCGCCCGCGTTGGGAGGCGTGATAATCGCGACAAAATCCTTGACCTGATACATGCCCAGATTTGAGACGGCAAAGCCGATGCCGTTCATCTCAACGGGGCGCAGCCGTCCCTCCCGTGAGCGTGTCACAAGGTCCCGTGAGCGCTGCGCAATGCGGAGCAGGCTGTCATCGCCAACGTCCGGCATCGCGGGCGCTATCAGGCCGCCCCCGTCCATGGCGACGGCAATCGAAACGTCCGTCGTTGTGTTCGGGACGATGCCCTCCGCCTGCACCGTGACGTTGAAATGAGGATGCGCCCGCAGCGCCATGGCAACGGCCCTGATGATGAGATCGTTGACGGTCACGCGGCTGTCCGCGTCCAGTTCCTCATTGATCTCACGCCGCATTTGGGCGGCGCGCGTCATATCGATGTCAATCGTGATGTAGTAGTGCGGCGCGGTCAGCTTGCTCAGCGACATGCGCCGCGCAATGGCTTGCCGCATCGGCGGCAGACCCGCCGGGACGACGATGCCGATCTCCTCGGCGAACGGAGGCTCCATGGGCGTCCGGTCCGGCGCGGCGGGCTGCGCAACGGGTTGGGCATCCGCCGTCGCCGCGCGCGCGGCGATGTGCTCTTCAACGTCACCCCGCGTGATTCGTCCGCCCGGTCCCGTTCCGGTGACGTTTGCCTGAATCTCCGCCAGAGGAATGCCCGCCTGCTCCGCGATGCGGCGCGCGACGGGAGTCACCGGAACGCGCGCCGGAGCGGGCGCGGCTTCATCGGGTTCAGGCGAGGGAGTGGCGGGAGGGGGAGCGGGCGGCTGCGCCGGGGCGGACGAGGGAACGGGCGGGGCGGGGGATTCCGGCGCCGCGTCCACAGCGGTTCCGGGAGGCGGCGTCTCCGGGATCTCCTCGCCCGGCTCCGTAATCAGGCCGATGGTCTGACCCACGGGAACCATGACACCCTCCGGAATCAGAATGCGCGCCATGATCCCGGACTCATACGCCTCCAGCTCCACGGTGGCCTTGTCCGTCTCGATTTCCGCGATGGCCTCTCCGCGCGAGACCGCGTCGCCCTCCTGTTTCAGCCATCGGACAACCATGCCCTCGGTCATGTCGAAACCCATCTGCGGCATGATCACGTCGCTCGCCACGGCTGCTTCCCCCTTATTACGCCTGGAACAGGCTGCGAACCTTGTCCGCGACCGCCTCCGCAGTCGGAATCGTCAAGAGTTCAAGCGGCCGGGAATAGGGCGTCGGCACATTCACCCCGGCCACGCGGAGGACGGGGGCGTCAAGCGAGTCAAAGGCGCGCTCATTGATCTGCGCGATGACCTCGCCGGCGAATCCGCCAAACTCCCACGTCTCCTCAACGACAACGGCGCGGTTTGTCCTGTTCACGGAATCGATGATCGTCCCGGAATCCAGCGGCAGCAGGGAACGGAGATCGATGACCTCGGCGCTGATGCCCTCCGCCTCCAGAATGTCCGCCGCGCTCAGCGCAACGGGCGTCATGCGGAGATAGGCGATGATGCTGACGTCCGTCCCCGGCCGGGCCACGCTGGCGGACCCAATGGGCACGGTGTACGGCTCATCCGGCACCTCGGCGCGGCTCCCGTAGAGCAGGGAGTGCTCAACGTACATGACCGGGTTGGGGTCCGCCATCGCTGAGCGGAACAGGCCAAGCGCGTCCGCGGGGTTGGACGGAGTGACGACCTTGATGCCGGGGACGCGGGCGTACCACGCCTCCAGGCTCTGTGAGTGCGTCGCGGCCAGCATGTTGCCGCCTCCGCTGACGGTGCGGATGACCAGGGGGACGGTCATCTGCCCGCCGGACATGTAGCGGGCCTTGGCGGCGAGGTTGACAATCTGATCCATGGCGAGCAGAGAGAAGTTGATCGTCATGATCTCGACGATGGGCCTCATTCCGGCAATTGCCGCGCCAATGCCCGCCCCAACGAAACCGGACTCGGAGATCGGCGTATCGATGATGCGCTCCTCTCCGTATTGCTCCAGGAAGCCCTTGGTCACGGCGTAGGAGCCGCCGTACGCGCCGACGTCCTCACCCATGATGACCGTCTCCGGGTTGGCGGCAAGCGCCTCCTCCAGCCCGACGCGGATCGCCTCCCGGTACGTCAGCTGTGGCATGGCGGCGCAGCCTTTGCCGTCAGCGCCCGTGCGCCGTCCGCGTGATCATTCACCGCGCCGCCTCACGCGTACACATCCGTGTACAGCTCATCCGGCGAGGGAAACGGAGATTCAAGCGCGAAACGGATGGCGGCGTTCACCTCATCCTCGACGTCCGCGTCAATGGTGTCGATCTCATCGGGTGTGGCGAGGCCGCTCTCATGCAGCCGCGCGGTCAACAACCTGATGGGGTCCAGATCCAGCCACGGCTCAACCTCGTGTTGCTGCCGATACTCGAGGGGGTCCGCCATGGAATGGCCGCGGAATCGATACGTCATGATCTCAAGAAAGTAGGGGCCGTTCCCCTCGCGGATATAGTCGATGGCGGTCTGCGTGGCCTCCCGGACGTCAAAGACGTCCTGGCCGTTGTCAACTCGACGGCTGCGGATGTTGTGGCGGTCCGCCAGCCGGTGAATGACGGGTTGCGCGGAGGCGCGCTCCACGCGTGTTCCCATGCCAAAGCCATTGTTTTCAAGCAGAAAGAGCACGGGGAGTTGCCACAGCGAGGCCAGGTTCATGGATTCATGGAACTCACCCTCATTGACTGCGCCGTCACCCAAAAAGCACACAACCAATGAGTCCTGCCCGCGGTAGCGGTTGGCAAAGGCGAGACCAACAGCCAGCGGCATCTGCCCTCCGACAATGGCATGGCCGCCCATGAACCCCCTGCTCACGTCAAAGAAGTGCATGGAGCCGCCCTTGCCCCCGCTCACGCCCGTCGCCTTGCCGAAGAGCTCCGCCATGCACGCCGCCGTGTCAAGGCCGCGGGCCAGCGCGTGGCCGTGATCCCTGTAGTGGGTGACGATACGGTCATCCTCACGCAGAAGGGAGATGACGCCGACGGCGACGGCCTCCTCTCCGATGTAGAGATGCAGAAAGCCGCCGATGTTGCCGCGGGCGTAATGCTCCGCGCTGCGCTCCTCAAAGCGCCGAATCAGTTTCATGCTCCTGAGCAGCGTCAGGAGTTCAGCCCGGGGAATTGTCAGATCCGTCTGCGTGCTCACGGCTCCTCCATACACCGAGTCTACATGTGTATGGCCTCACCGAACGCCGCCAGTGACGCCTCCATCAGAGTCTCTGACAGCGTGGGGTGGGGATGGACGGCGCGGCCGATCTCCAGCGGCGTCGCCTCAAGCATCCTGGCCACGGACAACTCTCCCAGAAGCTCTGACGTTTCCGGCCCAATCATCTGCGCCCCCAGCAGCGCGCCGGTCTCCTCATCGCTGACGATCTTGATCAGGCCGGCGTAATCGCCCAGGGCAAGCGCCTTGCCGTTGGCGCGGTAGGGGAATCGACCAACCTTCGTTATATGCCCCTGTTCCGCCGCCTGCGCCTCCGTCAACCCCACGCTTGCGACCTGCGGATGGCAGTAGACGGCGCGGGGGATGTCATCCCTGACCAGGGGTCGCGTGTCGTGGCCGGCGATGGCCTCCGCGGTCAGGATGCCCTGCGCCATGGCGGCGTGCGCCAGAAGCGGCGGGCCCGTGACATCGCCGATGGCATAGACGCCGGGCGCGGTCGTGCGCATCGCCTCGTCGCAGGTGATGTAGCCGCCGGCCCCGGTCTCGATTCCGGCTGCGTCCAGTCCAAGCCCCTCCGTCCGGCCTTCCATGCCAACGGCAACCAGGGCCATGTCGTACGGAATGATGCGCGCCGCGCCGGCCGTGTCGATCTCGGCCCCGCCTGTGGTCAGGCGCGCGACACGGCTGCCCGTCAGCACGTCAATGCCCTGCCGGGAGAGTGAGTCCTGCAGGATTGTCGTGATCTCCTCATCCTCGCCCGGCAGGAGGCGGGGCGTGAGCTCCACAAGGGTGACGGCGCTGCCGTAGGAGCGGTAGAAATACGCGAACTCACAGCCGGTTGCGCCGCCGCCAACAATCAGAACCCGCTCCGGCAGAGTCCGGCGCTCAAGCGCGTGCCTGCTTGTCACCACGGTCTCGCCGTTGACGTCCAGACCCGGAATCGCGCGCTCCCGCGCGCCCGTTGCGATGACGATGGCCTTCTCCGCGTGAACGGGTTCCGGCTGCCCGTCCAGCGCCACGGTTTGAGCGTCAAGCAGGCGGCCGCGATCCTTGATGACGGTGACGTTGGCGGCGCGCAGCAGACTTGCGACGCCGCGAACAAGCCGATTCACCACCTTGCGGGATCGGTCAATCGCGGCGTCGAGGCTCGGCTCGACCGTGCCCACCCGTATTCCAAACTCCGCCGCGTTCGTGATCGTATTCAGAACGTCCGCATTACGCAGAAGGGCCTTGGAGGGAATGCATCCCCAGTTGAGGCACAGCCCGCCCAGCTCATCCGGCTCAATGAGAGCGACGCGCATTCCAAGCTGCGCGGCCCTGATCGCGCAGACGTAGCCGCCGGGGCCGGCGCCCAAAATGATCACGTCGTATGCTGTCATGCGATGCCGATTGCCTCCGTCACTCCGCCCGGGCGCGTGGCATGATGTATGCTGTACATTAAGCATAAAGAAGTCACGCCCAAAACGTGAAGGCTTGACAGACGCTTGCGGCACGGGCTATTGACTAAAGAGAGAAATGTGCGCGACGGTATAACGTCAGGAGGAAAATAGAGTGTCCGCGACAGTTACTGATGAGCAAGTGGTGGATATTCTGCGGACCTGCTATGACCCGGAGATCCCGCTCAATATCTATGACTTGGGTCTCATCTATGACATTGATATCCGTGAGGACACCGTCTACATCACCATGACGCTGACCGCCCCCGGCTGCCCGATGGCGGGGACCGTTGGCCCGGAAGTTGAGAACCGCCTCCTCGAGATCGAGGGCGTGAATGATTCTCAGGTCGATATCGTGTGGGATCCGCCCTGGACTCCGGAAATGCTCCGGCCTGAGGCAAAGGAACTCCTGGCCGGACTCATGTGAACAGGCCGCGCCCTTTGAAAAGCGTTTACGCAATACAGCCGCACGCCGCCTGCCTGTTGGATGATTCCTTCAGCGCGCGTCATTGCGGATGTGCGGCAGATTCAGAAAAGAATGCATCGGTCATCCCGCTTGTCCGTACGGTGAGAGGCAAGCATGTATCAGGTAGCGCAATGTTCAGCGGACGGGGAATGAGTGGAGGGTGACAGAATTGATGAACGCCGGTTCCTTTGGCCAGTCATTGGATGGCCGCACCAGGGCCTTGATTGAGATTGCGGCTGCGGCGGTGCTTGGTGATGAGGGCGCAAAGCAGCAGACTGTGACAAATGCGCTTGCCGCCGGCGCGGATCACACGGAAATCCTGGATGTCCTGACCGTTGCCGCGCACGTTCAACAGCGCACCAGCCTCACATCCATTCTGCGGGGTATTCAGGGCGTGGAAGCGCCCGCGATGACGCAGGCGCCCCCTGTCACACAGAGAACGACACGGCGAACGCGGAGACAACAGGTTCCGGAAGCGCCGGCCCAGCCCGCGCAGCCCGAAGAGCCTGCGCAGCCCGAAGAGCCGCCGCGCCGCCGGCGCGGCCGCCCCCCGGGGAGCCGAAACGTCGCCCGACGGACAACCGAGGAGCCGACGGAAGCGGCGCCCCCCGCGCCGCCCCCGCAACCGGAGGAGGTCGTGGAGATTGCGGCGGCGTTCTCCTCACGGGAGGATTTCTGGAATCAACTGGTGACGCGCTTCCAGGAGAAGATGCCGGACGCCCGCATGTCCCGCACGGAGGGCCCGCGTGAGAGAACCGTCCGGATGGGGCGCGGCAAGATCGGCCTCAATTGGGCATTCCGCCGACAGGGCCGCTTTGCCGTTCA
>JAAXGS010000221.1 GCA_012271225.1 Dehalococcoidia bacterium
CGCCGACGTGGGCATCGCCGCGGGCGCCGGACGCGGCATCATCTTCCGCAAGGGAGAGAAGGTCCGGGTTGTCGACGAATCCGAGTTTCTGCCCGCGCTCATTGAGGAGATCGACAAAGTCGAGCCCGCGCCTGCCGCGCCCTGATCCCGCGTCAATAGTCAGAGCGCCGTTCAAGGCGCTACCATGTGAGACATGCGCATGTCTCACCTGTTCGGCAAGACCCTGCGGGATGACCCGGCGGACGCCGATACCGCGGGGCATCGCCTCCTGATTCGGGCGGGGCTGACCGCGCAGGTCGCAGCCGGCGTCTATTCCTACCTGCCAATGGCACTCAGGTCTATCCGCAAGATCGAGGCCGTCATCCGCGAGGAGATGGACGCCGCGGGCGCGCAGGAGGTCCTGATGCCCGTCATCCAGCCGGCGGAGCTGTGGCGGCAGAGCAACCGCGAGGAGGCATTTGGCCCCACGCTGTTTCATCTGCATGACAGGCGCGAGCGTCCGATGGTTCTCGGGCCAACCCATGAGGAAACCGTGACCGAGCTTGCTCGCCGCCACGTCCACAGCTACCGCGATCTGCCGCTCAATCTCTATCAGATTCAGACAAAGTTGCGGGACGAGGCGCGGCCCCGCGCAGGGCTCATCCGCGCGCGTGAGTTCCATATGAAGGACGCCTACTCCTTTGATCAGGACCAGGCCGGGCTCGACATCGCCTACGGCAAGATGGCGCAGGCCTACTGGAACATCTTCCGCCGCTGCGGCCTTGACGTTGTCGCCGTCGAGGCGGACAGCGGGGCGATGGGCGGCAGCGATTCCCAGGAGTACATGCTCCTCGCGGAATCCGGAGAGGATGAGCTGGTCACCTGCCCCGCCTGCGGATACGCGGCGAACGTCGAGCGCGCGCGCTTTCGGTACCCGCCCGCCTCCAACGATGACGCAATGCGGCCGACGGAGACGGTCGACACCCCTAATATCAGCTCCATCGCCGAGGTCTCCCAAATGCTGGGCATCGGCCAGGAGCGCACCTTGAAATCAGTCTTCTACAGCCATGACGGCGAGTTCATTCTCGCGGTCATTCGGGGAGATCTGGAGGTCAATGAGGTCAAGCTGGCCAACGCGCTTGGCGGTGGAGAACTGCGGCTCGCGAACGACGAGGAGGTGCGCGCGGCGGGCATGATTGCCGGATACGCATCAGCCGCGGGCATGACCGGCATCCGCCGCGTTGGCGACCGCTCAGTCACGGAGGGCGCGAACTACGTCGCCGGGGCCAATGTTGAGCACAAGCACCTGCGCAACGTCAATTACGGACGGGATTTTGACCTTGATCAGGTCATCGATATGGCCAAGGCCCAGGAGGGCCACGGCTGCCCCCGCTGCGCCGGCACGCTTCACTTCTCACGCGGCATTGAGGTTGGCCACGTTTTCAAACTTGGCACCCGGTTCAGCGAGACCTTTGGCGCGCGCTACGTGGCACAGGACGGGGCGGAGCGCCCAATGTTCATGGGATGCTACGGAATCGGAGTGGGGCGGCTTCTGGGCGCGGCAATTGAGAGCAACCACGATGACGACGGCATCATCTTCCCGCCAAACATCGCGCCCTACGACATTCATCTGGTGTCTCTGAATCCGGACGACCCCGGAATCGCTGACGCCGCGGATGAGTTGTATGAGGATTTGTGCGGGGCCGGGCTCGATGTTCTGTACGATGATCGGGATGAATCGGCGGGGATTAAGTTCAGCGACGCAGACCTGTTGGGTATGCCGCTGCGCGTCACGGTCAGCCGCCGCACAATGCGCGGCGGGCGGTCCGCGGAGCTCAAGCTGAGAAACCGCGCGCGTGACACGGCGGCCCTGATCCCCATGGAA
>JAAXGS010000014.1 GCA_012271225.1 Dehalococcoidia bacterium
CAACTTCGAGGACGCGATCATCCTGTCCGAGTCCGTCGTGCGGGAGGACAAGTTCACGTCCATCCACATAGAGAAGCATGAGGTTGAGGCGCGCGACACCAAGCTGGGCAGCGAGGAGATCACGCGCGACATCCCGAACGTGGGAGAGGAGGCGCTTGCCGATCTGGATGAGGAGGGAATCATCCGCATCGGCGCGGAGGTGAACGCCGGCGATATTCTGGTTGGCAAGATCACGCCCAAGGGGGAGACGGAGCTCTCCCCGGAGGAGAAGCTGCTGCGCGCCATCTTCAGCGAAAAGGCGCGCGAGGTGAAGGATTCCTCCCTCCGCGTCCCGCACGGCGAGCACGGCAAGGTCATCGACGTCCGCATCCTGACCGGTGAGCAGAAGGACGATCTGCAGGCCGGGGTGAACCAGCTTGTGCGCGTGTGGGTCGCGCAGACGCGCAAAATCTCCATCGGCGACAAGATGGCCGGGCGGCACGGCAACAAGGGCGTCATCTCACGGATCATGCCCATTGAGGACATGCCGTATCTGCCGGACGGGACTCCTGTTGAGATCATCCTCAACCCCATCGGCGTGCCGTCGCGCATGAACCTGGGGCAAATTCTGGAGACGCACATCGGCTCCGCCGCGCGTGAGCTTGGCTTCCAGGTGGTCACGCCCGTCTTTGACGGCGCAGACCCGGAGTCCATTGAGGACGCCTTGGGCCGCGCATGGATCGCCCATGAGTCCGGCGCGGTCAGGCCGACTGGCGAGCACGGGGAGCCGTCCTTTGAGGAGGAGATCGCCCGCGAGTGGCTGCAGGAGCGGGGAATTGACCCTGCGCCCGTGTTCAGCGACCGCGCCCGCGGGGCCGCCAGGGATGTCTGCCTGCGGCTCTGGCTTGACCAGCAGGGGGTATCGCATGAGGGGCTGGACGCGAATGAGGTGATTGCCCGCACCGATGAGCACTATCGGCAGAGCGGAAACCACCCGCCCATCTTCGGCAAGGTGACACTGCGCGACGGCCGAACGGGTGAGCCGTTCGGGCAGCCCGTGACCGTCGGCCACATCTACATGCTGAAGCTGATCCACCTGGTGGAGGACAAGATACACGCCCGCTCCACCGGCCCGTACTCGCTGATCACACAGCAGCCGCTCGGCGGCAAGGCGCAGTTCGGCGGACAGCGTTTCGGCGAGATGGAGGTCTGGGCGCTGGAGGCGTACAGCGCCGCCCACAACCTGCAGGAAATGCTGACCATCAAGTCGGATGACGTCCAGGGCCGCCAGCAGACCTATGAGGCCATCGTCAAGGGTGAGGACGTGATTGAGCACGGCATACCGGAGTCCTTCCACGTCCTGCAGATGGAGCTGCAGAGCCTTGGCCTCGCGATTGAACTGTTACAAGACCCGGACGTGCCCGCCATGGAACTGGCCCTTTCAGGCGCGCTGCCCGTCGATGACCTCACCGAGGGTGATGGGGAGGAGAGAGACAATGACGGATCCCAGCTTTAGCGCAATCAGAATCTCCCTTGCCTCCCCGGACCAGATCCAATCCTGGTCCTACGGCGAGGTCACAAAGCCGGAGACCATCAACTACCGCAACCAGAAGCCGGAGAAGGACGGCCTCTTTGATGAGCGCATCTTCGGCCCAACCAAGGACTTTGAGTGCTATTGCGGGAAGTACAAGCGCATCCGCTATCGCGGCGTCATCTGTGACCGTTGCGGCGTTGAGGTCACCCGGGCCAATGTCCGCAGGGAGAGGATGGGCCACATCAACCTGGCCGCCCCCGTCGCCCATATCTGGTTTGCCAAGGGCACGCCCAGCTGGATGGCCATGCTGCTTGACATGACGCCCCGCAACCTGGAGCGCATCCTTTACTACGCCCAGTATGTCGTCATTGAGGTCGATGAGGAGCGCAAGGACACCCTGCTGGATGACTACGCCACTCAGGAAGACAGACTGATGGAGGAAATCCGCGCGGAACTGAACGCCTCCAGGGCGGACATCCGGGAGCGGGTTGAGCAGGAGATTGCGGATTTCATCAACCCGCGGCGCGGCGCGGCGCTTGTGGCCGCCGATACACGCCGCGCCACGCGCCAGGCGCAGATCGAGTCCGAAGTGGAGGCGGTGCGGTCACGACTCTCTGATCTGATCGGAAAGACCGCAAGCGAGACGCTGAGCGTCCGGGATCACACGGTCGTCGAAGCGGGCGCGGACATCACAGAGGACAGCATTAACGCGGTCAACGCAGTCCTCGCGGAGCTTGTGGCAGAGGTCGCGGAGCAGACGGAAGACGAGGAACTTGCCGCTGACCTGGCCCGCCTCGATGAGGAGGCGCAGGAGGAAGCGGAGCGTGTGCGTCAGGCGGCCGCGGAGGAGATCCGCCGGGTGGAGCGTGACGCGCAGGAGCGCACGACGGAGGCCCGCAAGGCGTGGGACGCGCGCCGCGGCGAGGTTGAAGAGTTGATCCCGCGACGCATCCTGACGGAGAGCCGCTACCACGAACTGCATGAGCAGCACGGCAGCCTGTTCCGCGCCGGCATGGGCGCGGAGGCCCTGCTTGAAATCGTCGGCGAAATGAACCTCGAGGAGGTCCGGGAAACCCTGCACCAGGAGGCCGTCGCCTCCACCGGCCAGAAGGCCAAGAAGGCCGCGAAGCGGCTCCGCGTGGTGGAGGGACTCCGCAAGAGCGAGAACAAGCCGGAGTGGATGGTCCTCACCGTGCTGCCCGTCCTTCCGCCCGACCTGCGGCCAATGGTGCAGCTGGACGGCGGCCGCTTCGCCACCAGCGACCTTAACGATCTCTACCGGCGGGTGATCAACCGCAACAACCGTCTGAAGAGGCTGATGGACCTCGGCGCGCCGGAGATCATCGTCCGAAATGAGAAGCGCATGCTGCAGGAGGCCGTTGACGCGCTGATTGATAACGGCCGCCGCGGCCGCGCCATCACCGGCAGCCACAACCACACGCTGAAATCGCTCTCTGACATGCTGCGCGGCAAGCAGGGGCGCTTCCGCCAGAACCTGCTCGGCAAG
>JAAXGS010000222.1 GCA_012271225.1 Dehalococcoidia bacterium
ACGCCGCCCACGTCGCTCTTGTGCGTGATCCGGTGTGAGGAGACCTTCATGACGACGGGAAAGCCGATGCTCGCGGCGGCCGCGGCGGCCTCATCCGCGGTTGTGGTGAGCGTGGGCATGGTTACCCGGATGCCCCGCTCCTGCAGGACGGCCTTTGATTCCTCCTCGGTCAGAATCAGGCGGTTCGCGCTCCGCGCGCGGGCCGCCGCCTCATCAAAAAGAGCAGATGCTGATCCTGTCACACGGGCACCCCCACCCACAATCGCTAACAATTTCGCATACGGCGCGCGCCAATCCCAGCCGGGCCGTCCCGGCAGTTACCGGACGCGCGCAGGGCATCGGCAACGCCGCGCCGATGCTGCTGTCAGTGTATATGAATCAGACCGCCGCCGCCCGCGCGGGGCTTACACGCCAAGCGGCGCGGTGCCAATCAGCGTGGCGTTCACGATGAAGCGATGCGAGTATGTTGTCGCGGGCGCGCATGTGACCAGTGACAGGCTCGGCGTGCTTGTGGCGCGGAAGACATTGACATCCTCCGGCAGCGTGATGGTTGTGTCCGTCACGCGGTACAGATACCGTGTCTCCCCCGCCTCCAGCAGGACGTCGACGGTCTCTCCCCGGCGGAGCAGAGGCGCGATCTCATCAAGCCGTCTGAAGATGGAGCCCTCCCCGCGGAACGGGGAGTTCACGTGGCCGGACATGACGGTGTTGCCGCGCTCACCCGGCGTTGCGGAGCCGACGTGAAAGCCCACGGCGTGATCCGCCGTTTCCCACACCCGCTCATCTCCGTCCCGGACGATGTGCAGATCAACGACGCGGGAGTCCAGATCAATGGCCGGAATGATGATCCGTGTTGGGCGCGGCATCCAGCCGTACGGTCGGGCAAGATCATCCGGGATCACGGGATGAAAGGCCGTGATCGGCGGCGCAGTCAGGGCCTCCGCGCCGCTCTCCGCCTCATAGTGGCTGAAGTCCTGCGGAATGCCGTATTCATCGTAGAAACCGTCCTCGGGCTCCGTGTCCCCGTCCGCTGCGGCAGGCCCCGGCTCGCCGCCCGGCTGCGGCTGCGCAGGCTCCGGAATCAAGATGATCCGGTTGATGTCCGGGTCCGCAGGGCCATCGGCGCCGCCGGTCGCGGGCGCAGGCGTTGTGACGGCGGCGGGGCGTTGCGTCTGGATCTGTGTCCCAGCGGGCGCGGCCTCTGCGGCGGACGGCGCCGGGCGCTGCGTCGCATCCGCCGGCGCCAGACCGGTCTCGGACCGGGGGACGCGCAGGTCATCGAGATTCGCCTGGCCGTAGGCGGCCAGGGCGTAGTATCCGCCCGCGAACACGATGAGCGCGATGCCAACGGACGCAATGATGATGCCGGCCACAAGCCACGGCCGCACAAAGAGCAGCGCATAGATGGAGATCAGGCGGTCCATGGGCGTTCACCCCCTCTCCGCCGGAGGCGTGAGCAGCTCTCCGATCTTCT
>JAAXGS010000223.1 GCA_012271225.1 Dehalococcoidia bacterium
CATCACCGCCATCGCGGATATTGCCCGGGCGGCGGAGGCGGGGGGCGCGACGGCGATCTCCGCAATCAACACCCTCAGCGGCATGGTCATCGACGTCGATTCCCGCCGCACCGCAACCGGCACCATGACCGGCGGCGTCTCCGGCCCGGCAATCCGCCCCATTGCCGTTCGCATGGTCTGGCAGGTCTGCGCCGCAGTGTCACTTCCTGTCATTGGCATGGGCGGGATCACGTCCGCCCGTGACGCCCTCGAGTTCATTCTCGCCGGCGCGACGGCCGTGGCCGTTGGCACTGCGAACTTCACGCGGCCAACCACGATGCTCGATGTCATCGCCGGATTGCGCCAGTACGTGGAGACCTGGAACCTGACCGGCATCGGCGATATTCGGGGCGGGCTTGTTGAGGGGCAGCGCGTTGCCATTGACCCCCTCACCGCCGCCGCGCCTGTGTCCGGACGCCCGGCGTGACGGCGGCATGAACATTGCGGGCAGCCATACCGTCCCAGCGCCGCGGGAGCGCGTGTGGGAGTTGTTGCATGATCCTGAGGCGCTGCAGCGGACGGTGCCGGGCTGTCAATCGCTGGTGGCGGAGACGCCCACGCAGTTCTCGGCGGTCCTCTCCGTTGGCGTTGGGCCCATACGCGGGCGATTCAGCGGCGCGGTCAGCATAGAGGACATCTCCGCTCCGGAGTCATACAGAATGACCCTGAGCGGACAGGGGCCCACCGGTTTCATGACGGGCGAGGGCATGATCACGCTGTCCGACGATGGGGAGGGCACGGTGGTCTCCGTGGAGGCGGACGCGCAGGTGGGCGGCATGCTTGCGCAGATCGGCTCCCGCATGATCCAGACGGCGGCGCGGATGCTGATGGGACAGTTCTTTGAGGCGCTCGACGCGGAGGCGCGCGTGTCCGCGGACCGGCCGCGATAGCGCGCCGGACTTGACCGCCGATGCCGCGCGGGCATAGCATCGCGGCGGCGGCCCACCATGACGCGACGGTGATGCAAGGATGAATCCATGGCCGATTCAATAGACGTAACGCTCACGGTCAACGGAATCAGCCACTCCGTCACCGTTGAGCCGCGCCTCCTCCTCGTCCACGCCATTCGTGACGTCATCGGATTGACGGGCACGCACGTTGGCTGTGACACCTCCCAGTGCGGCGCGTGCACCGTTCTCATGGACGGCAGCGCGGTCAAGTCCTGCACCATTCTTGCCGCGCAGGCTGACGGTGAGGAGATTGAGACGGTGGAGGGGCTGGCGGACCCGGACGGCCCGCTCCATCCCATCCAGCAGGCATTCGCGGACAAGCACGGGCTTCAATGCGGGTTCTGCACCCCGGGGATGCTCATGCTGTCCAAAGCCCTGCTTGATGAAAACCCCCATCCAACGCGGGATGAAATCAAACACGCGCTTGCAGGAAACCTCTGCCGATGCACCGGATACCAGAACATCGTCCTCTCCGTTGAGACTGCCGCGGAGCGGTTGGCGCGGTGACGGGAACGGCTGGCGAGGGCCTGGCAGGCGGCAGGACGGGGTAGGCGGCAATGATCACCGGAGCCTTTGACTATGCGGCGCCCGAATCCGTCGCGGAGGCCATTGGCCTTCTGCGGCAGCGGCCGGGCGAGGGCAAGATCATCGCCGGCGGTCAGAGCCTGCTGCCCATGATGAAACTGAGGCTGGCAATGCCCGGCCTCGTTGTTGACCTGCGCAAAACTCGCGCGGAACTGTCGCACATCAGCAGCGACGGAAACACGCTGCGCATCGGCGCGATGGCGACTCACGCCCACGTGGCCGGTTCAGATGTGATACAGGATGTTCTGCCAGTGGTGGCGGAGACGGCGGCGGAGATCGCGGACGTGCAGGTGCGCAACATGGGCACCAT
>JAAXGS010000015.1:0-10656 GCA_012271225.1 Dehalococcoidia bacterium
CAGCGCCTGTGGGCGCTCATGGCCGCCCTGCGCCGCGGAGCGCCGCTGGATGATCTGGCAGTGCGGACGGGCGTCGATCCGTGGTTTCTGCACAAGCTGAATGCGATTGTCGGCATGGAGAGCAGGTTGCTTGCGGAACCGCTGACACCGCGGCTGCTGCGGGAGGCCAAGCGCGCCGGGTTCTCTGACACACAGATCAGCACGCTGGCGGACCGCCTGCCGGAGCAGGTGCGCGATCTGCGGCGGGATTGGGGCATCAAACCCGTCTACAAGATGGTTGACACGTGCGCGGCGGAATTTGACGCCGCCACGCCGTATTTCTATTCCACGTATGAGGAGGAGAACGAGGCGCTGCCGCTGGCGGGCAAGGCCGCCGTTGTCATCGGCAGCGGGCCGATCCGCATCGGGCAGGGCATCGAGTTCGACTACTGCTCTGTCCACGCAGCGTGGGCGCTGCACGATGAGGGCGCGGCCAGCATCATCATCAACTCCAATCCGGAGACGGTGTCAACGGACTTTGACACATCCAGCCGTCTGTACTTTGAGCCGCTGGATGAGGAGGGCGTGGCCTGCGTCCTGGAGAATGAGCGCGTCCCGCAGGGCGATGCGGACGTCTTTCCCGCCTCAGCCGCGCAATTTGGCGGGCAGACCGCCATCAACCTCATCAGCCCGTTGAGCCGGCGGGCGTTCACGATTCTTGGAACGCCCCCCGCAACCGTCGATCAGGCGGAGGACCGTCAGAGATTCGATGAGTTCGTCACGACGCTGGGCATTCCGCGCCCGCCCGGCGCGGGCGTCACGTCAATTGAGCACGGCCTGGCCGTTGCCAACGCCATCGGCTATCCCGTGCTCGTCAGACCCAGCTATGTGCTTGGCGGACGGGCCATGGAAATCGTCCATACGCCCGCGGAGTTCACGCGGTATGTCATGGCCGCCATCGCAGAGGTCGGACATGACCGCGCCATTCAGATCGACAAGTTTCTCGAAGGGATGGAGGTCGAGGCGGATGCCGTCAGTGACGGCCGGGACGTCCTGATTCCGGGCATCATGGAGCACATTGAGCGGGCGGGCGTCCACAGCGGCGACTCCATGGCCGTTTACCCGGCCGCCTCCCTCTCCGATGATGATGAGCGGCAGATCGTCGACTACACCATTCAGCTTGGCCGCGCCTTTGGCATTGTGGGCCTGATGAACATTCAGTTCGTCGTGATGCCAAATCACAATCCGGATGGCACGCCCGCCCCGTCCACCGTCTACGTGCTGGAGGTCAACGTTCGCTCCAGCCGCACAGTGCCGTTCATTTCCAAGGTGACCGGCGTCCCGCTCGTCAACATCGCCACGCGCGTCATGATGGGGCGCACGCTGCGGGAGATGGGGTATGAGAGCGGGCTGTGGCCGCGGCGGCCGCTGGTGGCGGTCAAGGCGCCCGTTTCATCCATGTCCAAGCTCATCGGCGTGGATACCTACCTGGGCCCGGAGATGAAATCCACCGGGGAGGTCATGGGGATTGATACGGCGCTTGCGCCCGCGTTGACCAAGGCGCTGCAGGCCGCCCGGCTCATGCTCCCGCCGTCCGGCGGCATTCTTGTCAGCGTCTCCGACCGCGACAAGGCGGAGGCCATGCAGATCACCCGACGGCTTGCCGAGCACGGCTATCAGGTGTATGCGACTGAGGGAACGGCGACGGTCCTGCGCGCGGTTGGCGTGGATGTGACCGGCGTTCCGGCAAAGGTCAGCGAGGCGAACACGGCCGATATGACGACGACTGACCTGATCCGCGATGGCCGGGTCCATGCCGTGGTCAACACCATGTCCGGCAACCGGGTGCCCCTGCGTGACGGGTTTGAGATACGCCGCGCGGCGACGGAGGCCGGCATTCCGTGCTACACAAGCCTCGATACCTTCCGTGTTGCCGTCGATTCCCTGATCCGCGGCGCCGATGACGGCGACTACAGCATCATGCGGCTGAATGAGTACGTGGACGGCGGGACGGAGACGCCCCGCGCCGATTAGTTCGCCTTATCGCAATGCCCGTGTCACGCATGTCCGCGCGGCCGGCGGCTTACGCGCTGTTGCTGCGCCTCAGGAACGGGGCCATATCCAGGTCACCGGGTGAGAGGCCCAGCTGCGTCAACCGAACGGCTGCCTCCGCCCGGTATTGCGTGCCGTGGTTGACAACATGCGCGATGAGCTCGCTCAGCGGCTGCCGATGCGGGTTGCCGGCGAGATCACGGTATTCGATGACGGCGGCGGCGGTTTCGTCGGTCATTGCCAGCGCGAACTCTCGCAGGCGATCATCCGC
This sequence comes from Dehalococcoidia bacterium, assembly GCA_012271225.1. Taxonomy (GTDB): domain Bacteria; phylum Chloroflexota; class Dehalococcoidia; order UBA6926; family UBA6926; genus VXMO01. The sequence goes on from JAAXGS010000015.1 coordinate 2,303, forward strand.
GTCTCTCCACAGCCCGGCTAGCTCCTCCAGCGTGGGCACCACGGTTGCGGCAATGGCGCCCGGCTGCCGCACGGCTCCGGCCCATTCAGGCTGCGGCTCCCCCGTCCAGCGGGACAGCCAGATGATCTCACTGGTCAGGATATGCGCCAGGGTGGCGTGGAGGCCGCCAAAGCTGAGGCCGTCAACAGTTGCCAGGTAATCCGCCCGGGACGCCTCGCCGGCGCGGGACAGGATGACTGAGTTCGCCCAGCTGTTGTAGTCCAGCAAGAGACGAAAGTATCCGGCGTCAACGGTGGTCATCGCTTTGGGTTACGGGTTGCCCGGCAGGGGAATTGCGCTCTGTCTCATAGAGTATATGTCCGTCGCTGCGGTAGGCGGGCTGTGCCACCCAGCGCCGTTTAGGCATCGCGTAAGGGCAGGGCGATCGTTGCCGCGCCGCGGACGCACGGTCGCCCGCCGCTGCCCTCGCTCCACAACTCAAGCTCAACAAGGCCCGCGTCGTCATCATCCTCACGCCACACCCTGGCCACGCGGCCGTGATGGATGATCGTCTCGCCGATGAACCCCGGGGACCGATTCTCCGCCCGAAACCGCCGCAGGACGCCCCGCCGCCCCATGATCCGCGTCGCGGTCTGACACAGCATGTCCGCCAGAAGGTCTCCCTGCGCGACGCGCTCCGGCAGCCCCTCACGCTCGGCGTACGCGCGGTCATAGTGGATCAGGTGGCTGTTTGTCTTGACCAGTCCGTACAGAAAGACCTGCACCGTTGAGACGAATCGGGGCAGCGGCGGCAACTGATCCCCCATCTGAACGTCATCCCAACGCGGCGAGTCTGTCCACTGCGGCGGGGCGGCCGGCCTGGCCTGCGCGCCGTCCTCAAGCTCAAGCCGCCGCGCGCCGCCCTCCCCGCGCGGCGCCGACGGCTGCGGGACGGTGGCCGTCGTCGTCCGCTCGATCATGGCAGCCCGCCCGTCCTGCTTCGAGATCGTCGTCTCCCGCGTGACGAATACCATGTCCCCGGCCCGCCCCCGCTTCTCCTCGACGCCCGTGATCGTCGATCGGCGTGTCAGCGCGTCGTCGGGCCTGATGGGCTCGATCAGGGTGACGTCCGTTCCGGTGTAGCGGGATTGCATGCCTGGCAGGCGGACTTGCAGGGGATCGTCGCGCGCGACGGGCAGGCCGTCCGGCCGCAGATCCGCGATGGCCGTCGGCGGAAAGCTGGTGAAGCCGGTGAACAGGGGCGGCGCGACAATGCCGCCGTGCGCGCCCTCTCGCGCCGCAACATCGTCGATGTAGGCGGGCCGAGTGTCGTCGATGGCGTAGGCGTACCGCGCGATCTCCTCACGCGTGACGGGCGGGCGCGTCTCCGCCTCGGAGACCCGCCCCATCAGTTCCCGCGCGGCCTGCAGCGCTGTGCTTGTCATCCCTGTCCGCCTCGATGACTTCCGTGCGTACCAGGCAAGGATACGCCAGCCATGACAGGAACGTTCGGCTAGCGTGGACGGACGAAGTGCGTTGAGTTGACCAGCGCGAGCAGCCTCCCGTTGCCGTCCGTCACACGTGTGGACACCGCCATCAGGGTTCTGCCCGGGTGCGTGACGGTGGACTCCGCGACCAGGACGCCCTCTTGTGTGTTCCCAACGATTTGGCTGGAAACTGAAACGGCGACGGGGATTTCATTCTCATCAAGTTCACCGCGATAGGCGGCCAGCGTCGCCCACGTCGCCGCGCTGTCCGCGAGAGACACCATGACTCCGGCGTGAACGAAGGGCAGCAGCGCATAAACGCCGTCACCAACCGGAGCCTCTACGATGACGCGCTCTGGCCCCGCCTCTCGAATGCGCATCTTCAGGTTGTCCATGAGCGTCCCGTCATCGATGCGCTCGTTGAGCCACGCGGCGAGGTCGTGCGGTGACAGATCCTTCGGCAGCTTGTCCATTTGCGCCCCCAATCCTGCTCCGGCGTGCCCTTAGGAGTCTGTCCACTCTTATGCGCGATTTCTATCCGATTCTTGAGTAGTTGCCAGAAAAATGGCACAGTGAGCGCCATGACCAATACAAACAGTGAACAGACGGCGCTCGGGCACCTGAAGGTTATTGAGCTTGGCGGCGGCAGCGGGGCCGCGGCTCTCGCGGGACGCCTGCTCGGTGATATGGGCGCGGACGTCATCCTCCTTGAGCCTCCCGGCGGAGCGGCCGCGCGGCGCGTCGGCCCGTTCGCCCGCAACGTCACCGATCCCGATCACAGCCTGTTGTTTCTCGACCACAACATCAACAAGCGCTCTGTGACTGTGGACGTTGAGACAGGGGAAGGGCGGGAGGCCGTGCGGCGGCTCGCGTCCTGGGCGGACGTGCTCATCGAATCGTACGCGCCCGGACATCTCGCGGCCCGCGCGCTCGGCTACGCGGATCTTGCGAAGATCAATCCCGGCATCGTCTACGCCTCTCTGACGCCGTTCGGCCAAACGGGGCCGTACAGCGGCTATGCGGCGACGGAGTTGATCACGCAGGCGCTGGCCGGGGATCCCTGGGTGTACGGTGATGATGAGCGCGCGCCGGCCATGGTTCCCGGCGACGCGACGGCGCGCATCGGCTCCATGCACCTTGTGTACGGCATCCTGCTGGCCCTGCGTGAGCGGCGGTGGTCGTCACGGGGGCAGCACGTGGACGTCTCACGGCAGGACGTCGGCGTCTGGCAGCTGGTGAGCGGCAGCATCTCCCGCGTGGGGCTGCGGAATGAGGTGTTCCGACGTCCCGGCAAGGCGTCCACCGGCATCGGCAGCATCTATCACTGCGTGGACGGCGTGATCCAGTTCTTCCCCTCGACGAACGCGCAGTTCCGCGGCCTGGTCACGGGCTGGATGCAGGACTCGACGTTCGACGACGAGACCTGGGACGACACCAATTTCCGGCGGGACAACTATGACATCATCGATGTCCGCATGAGAGAGTTCATGGGCAAGTTGACGGCCGCGGAGATCGAGGAGAGCGCTGCCATCCATGACGTGCCGATGGCGCGCCTGTCCACGATGGGGGAGTTCGTGGAGCATCCACACACCGTTGCTCGCCAGTTCATTGTCGACTCGAGCCACCCCGTTATCGGCGACTACCGCGCCCCCGGCCCGCCGTACCGATTCACGGGGACGCCGTGGACGATTCACCGCCCGGCGCCGCGTATCGATGAACATGGCGTTGAGTTGCGGGCGATGATTGAGGGACTATCGTCGACGCCGCCAGACCCGACCAAGTACGTTGCGCGGCGGAACGATCGCCGCAAGCAGCCGCTTGAGGGGATACGAATCGCGGATCTGAGCCGCGTTTTCGCCGGGCCGTTCGGGACGATGCTGCTGGGATTCCACGGCGCGGAGGTCATTCGGATTGAGTCGGAGGACCTGCCCGCTTTCCGGATGCCGATGCAGCCGAACTACCCGGAACTGAACCGCAACAAGCAGTGCGTCACCATCGATATGCGTTCAAAGAAGGGGCAGGAGCTCATCAAGAGCATCGTCGCGCAATCGGACGTCGTTGTTGAGAATTTCCGCCCCACCGTCATGGAGCGCATGGGGCTGTCCTATGAAGAACTGCGCAAGGTTCGTCCAAACGTGATTATGGCATCTATGTCAGGGTACGGTATGGACGGCCCGATGCGAGACCGACCTGCTTTCGGGCAGCTGCTCATGGCTTTCGGCGGGTTGTCGTATATGTGGGGACATCCCGAGAGCGACATCGATACGCGCCCCAAGAATGCGTACTCAGACTTCGTGCTGGGCGCGCAGGCGGCGATGGCAATCATGATGGCGCTGGAGCGCCGCGACCGGACCGGCGAGGGGCAGCACATCGAGAGCTCTCACGTTGAGGGGCTCGCGGCGCTGCTGGGGCCGGAGATGCTGAGTTACCTCATCAACGGGGTGAGTCCGCAGCCGCGCGGCAACGCGAGCGATGTGTACGCGCCGCACGGCGTGTATCCCTGCCTTGGCCATGACGCATGGGTGGCCATCGCGGTGGAGGATGACGAGCAATGGGCGCGCCTTGTTACCGTGATGGACGAGCCCGCCTGGGCAAAGGACGGGAAGTTCGCAACTCAGGAGAACCGGCTCGCCAACCGCTCCGAACTTGACGAGCGCTTGAGTGAATGGACTTCTGATCGTTGGGCGGGACAGGTGCAGGTTGCGCTGCAGGCCGTGGGCGTTCCGTGCGGCGCGGTGCAGAACCCGCTGGGCCTGCTTGCCGATCCTCAACTGCGCCACCGCGGCACTATCGTGACAGCGCACCACGATCCGGATTGGTGGGGCACGATGCAGCACCCCGGCGTCTCACTGCGCCTGAGCGCGACACCCGGCTGGGCGACGGACTCCACGCCCGGCCTCGGCCAGGACAACGATCGCGTCTTCAAGCAGATGCTGGGCCTGACCAATGCGGACATCGCGGCGCTAACGGAGCAGGGCGTGCTGCGGTAAACTGATAGATCGCGCCCACGCGCCGTATACAAACCTAAACGAAAACTGGAGTTATTGACCTGATATGAATTCACTTGAAGACGGGCATTTCCCGTATTGGGTGAGGATTCATCTGCCCGATGGTCAGTCGAGTGGATTGCGTGTGGTGGAGAAGTCCAACTGGGCAGGTGACGGGGCGCTGTTCTCAAGGAGCGCGTACGAGACTGTTCGAGAGCGGCAAGAGTTCGATTTCAACCGCACAGGAGTATACGTCCTGTGGGAAACGGAGGATTTGGGAGCACTGCCGCGTGTGTACATAGGAGAGGCTGACCCGCTACGACCTAGACTGAACCAACATTGGGCGCAAAAGGATTTCTGGACGAACGCAGTCGCATTCGCCGCGAAGGACCATAGCCTGAACAAAGCCCACGTGCGCCATCTGGAAGCCCAACTCATTCAGCGCGCGCGAGACCTGAAACGATGCAAACTCGAGAATGGCAACATGCCGAATGCGCCATCAATGTCATCCGCAGACAAGACGCAGGCAGATGCATTCTTTCGCGATATGTTGCTATGCCTGCCGGTTCTGGGCATTGATTTCTTTGAGCAGCCGCCTCCCCGCCCTGCGCAAGAACCGGACCTGTTCCTCCGTGTAGCGGAAATCCGCGCTGAGGGNNAAGCCATCATATCCATCCGTATATGGCCAGGCTGCGTACAGACTTGATCGACCAGGGAGTGCTGAAAGACGCGGGAGAGACTTTTGTATTCTCAATTGATTACACATTCGGCCCGCCCAGAAGCGGACCCAGCACGGTTGCGGGAGTCATTCTCGGCAGACCGGCGAGCGGGACCACTGATTGGAAGGATGCCGCGGGGCGCACGTTGAAGGAACTACAAGAACAAAGCCTGCAAGATGATGAATGATTTGCTCAGTAGGCCTGGGCGCGGTATGTAGCAGGCGACTGGCGCAGTAGGGAGGAGTTATGTCCACCATCACCTTCTATCACTGGGCGAATTGACAGACGTGCAAGACGGCGAAGGCGGCGCTTTCGCAGGCCGGTCAGTCCTTCACGGAGAGGGACTTTTTCAGGCAGCGCATGACTGAAGAGGAGATCCTGACCCTCCTCAATGGTGAGCCGGCGAGCACGCTCTTCAACCCGCGGTCGGCCGCTCTCCGCAAGACGGATATCGATATCGAGTCGTTGACCGAAGACCAAATGCTCGCCCTGCTTGTCGAGGAGCCGCGCTATTGGAAACGGCCGGTGGCGGTCATCGATGGACGGCTCATCGTCGGAGCGAACGCCAAGCGCCTCGCCGCAGAACTGGGACTCTGATCGGGAGCCGCGCACTACCTAACACATAGGCCAGATGCCAACCGAAGACATCGGTCGACCAGATGATTCACGAGGGCGCGGGCGTTTGCCGGGCTATCCCGGGCGATGAATGTGGCTATATCCCTCAAATTCGCTTGAGAAGCCGGCGAGAAAATACAGTCGCTCACTCCTCGTTCGACTCTACCGCTCGGATCGTGTGATGCAGGTCACCTAAAACCTTTTCTGCCGGAATGCCTTCGCCGCGATCCAGTTGCTGGCGAGCCAGGTGAACCCTTGCGTGGATTTCGGCCAGTTCAGCCTCCGAATATTCCGCTTCCGACGCCCTGTCATGCTCGTCCAGCAACCACAGAGCCGCCTCGATGACCTCGTCCGCGCATGGAAAGCGGCCGGAGCGCACTTTCTCCGCGATCCGCTCGGCATTCTTGTCATTGATGTCAATGTTCATGGGTGCGCCTTATCCGCCAGCTTGCTCGTTGGACGCCTTGTCGCATTATAAGGGCATTGCGAGTGGCGCCGCCCGTTGTCTGATTCGCGTTCGGCGCAGTGCGGGGCGGGACAGCCGGCACGCCCGCCTGGCGCGGCGTTTGGCCTAGTCCCCGCTGAAGATGTCTATCAAGCGCAGGATGGCGATGAACATGTTCAGCACATTCAGATAGAGCCCGATGCTGCCCATCACGGCGACCTGCGTGGCGGCCCGTTCGTTGTAGTCGTACGCCGCCTGCAGCGCCAGCTCCTTCATCTGTTTGGTCTCATACACCGTGAGCGCCATGAACAGCGGCAGCATGACCAGGCTGATCAGCAGGGACAGGGCGCCGGAGTTCAGCATCAGGTTGACGAATACCACCACTACCAGGCCGATGAGGCCGGCGAAGAGGAACGGCCCAAGGCCGGACAGATTGCGCTTTGTGGACATGCCGATGACGGACATGACGATGAACACGGCGGCGGTCAACAGGAGGGCCTGGGATATGATCTCCAGCGAGAACGCGGCGACGATCGGCGAGATGTACAGTCCCTCGGCGGCGGTGAACGTCAGGTACAGCGTCAACCCGAGCCCGATGTTGCCGCTGCTGGCCGCCCTGCTTGCTCCAAACACGAGGCCCAAAAGCAGCCCCAACGCCACAATAAGTCCGATCCAGCCGGAGCCGTAAATCAGGGCGCCGATGCCCAGCCGGTCGCCCGTCAGCGCGCCGACGGCGGTGATGATCACGCCCAGGGCGACCAGCCCATACATGCGCGTCATCGCGCTCTGGTAGATCGTGTTTGCCCGGAATCCCGCGTCCAGCGGGGCATAGGGATAATTCGTCAGCGCCATGTCACACGCACGCTTTCAGAGAATCGCCGTCAACCATTCTGAGGATACCATCCGTCGTGAGGCGCGGCGCGCCGGTATCAGGGCCGCGGGAGGATTGTTTAACTGCCCGCGCGGGATGGCAGCGCCACCGTCGCGCTGCCGGGAGTGACGGCCTCTCCGTTCTGATTTGTGATTAGCAGTTCCAACTCGACGATATACTGGCCTCTGTCATCTATGCGCTTGTCTGTCACACGCCCGGAGCACGTCAGCACATCGTTCTTGAAGTTGATGCCGCGCAGCTGGGCGTTCAGGCTCAGAATGACTCCCTCCTCGCCAATCCACCTGCGCACCAGGGTATGCAGATAGGAGACGCGGATTCGGCCCTGCCCGATGACGGCGGGCTGGCCGTTCTCCCGCGCGCCCTCGTCGTCCATGTGATAGGGCACGAACTCATCGTACGTGGCCGCCCAGCGATTCCAGTTCATCAGGTCCGTCGTCCGCGCAAAGCGCGGCAGTTCCTGTCCGATTGTCACGTCGTCCCAATACAGCGCCGCCGCCTGCGTTGTCATTGCCGCCTCCCCTGCCGTCCGTCACCAGGCGATGTTGGTTGTGCGGGTCGTCTTGACGATCTCACCGGACTGATTTGTCCACGTCTCCTCCGTGATATAGAAGAGCATGGGGCCGAGTCGGCCGGCGCGTTCGTACAAATCCGTGGCCGTGATGAGGCTTGTGATGACATCGCCGGGCCGCATCCGCGCGCCGTAGCTGCTCTCCACACCGCCAAAGAGGAAGCGGGGCGGGGCGCCGGGCGGGCGCAGGGAACGCGCGTCCTCAAGCGCGTCCTGCTGTTCATCGACGCGATCCGGCTGCGGGCCGACGTGCGCGCGGCCGATCATCCACGCGAACGGGTTGAACTCCTCCGGCGCGATGACGCCGCCCCAACGGGTCTGCGCCGCGTGCTCCGCGTCCCAGTACAGGCGTGGCGGCACCTCCGGCCAGTAGATGGCGATGGCCGCGCGGCGGATATCGCTTTCAGAGATGGGCGGCGATGTGAGCGGCGGCGCGGTTGAGCCCACCCACTCACGCATCACGGGAGTGATCAGGGTCTGTCCGCCGCCGGGGTCTGCCGATGTCATGCTGTTGCTGTCGTCCGTGATGCGTGTGTCCTGCCGTTGTTCTCAAACGCAAGGATACCGCGTCAGGCCGTTGCGCTGCAGACTGTCACGACACAATACCAGGCACGTCTCTCAATGACGCTCAACGGATGCGGGCAATCTCCCCGGGTGCTGCC
>JAAXGS010000015.1:10728-13351 GCA_012271225.1 Dehalococcoidia bacterium
TCTTGAGCTCTTTCTCCAGGTTCTTGATGAAATCCTTCATCTGGGAGTTGGCCTTGGAGCGGATCAGCGGCTGCCCCAGCGTTCCGACGCGTCCCATGAACTGGATGTCCGTTGCGACCTTGAGCGAGGAGCGCTCAGCGCCGGCCTCAGCGATGGCGGCGTCGACGATGACGCGCAGGCCGCCGCCGAGCCGTCTGTCGTTCGCCTGTCCCTCAATCCGCCACGTGTAGTCGTCCCGGTTCTGTGTGGCGCGCAGTTCGCCCTGCAGGTTGAGCTTCATCGGGCCGACGCCCACCTGCATGATTCCGGAATAGGTATCGTTCCCCGTCGCCTCAACGTCCTTCACGCCCGGAATTAGCGCCGCCGCGCGCGGCACATCCTCCAACACGCTCCAGATCCGGTCACGCGATGCCGAAACCTCTGATTCCTGTTCAATCTTCATGGAGACCAGGTTGCTCCTTTATGCGTCTTGCCTGCGGGGAACGTCTGCCTATTGATCCAGTCCCAGAACGCGGGAGAGCGCCCGGCGGGTGAACACCACCGCCATATCGGTCTTGTACTCTGCCGATCCGCGGAAGTCCGGCGTTGGCGCGCACAGGTCGCGAACCGTCTCCGCCGCCTCGCGCGCCAGGTCCATCGTTGGGGCCTTGCCCACCAGGACGCCGGCCACGCTCTCGGCGTAGACAGCCGTTGAGTTGACCGCGCCCAGCCCGACGCGCACGTCCGTCACAACGCCGCCCTCGACCACGCCGAGCGCGGAGACGGCGACGGTCGGGTAATCATCCGCCGTCCGCGGCAGGAACTTGATGTACGCGGTCCTGGCGCCAGCGGGGGCGGGCGGCACGGTGATGCCGGTGACGATCTCGCCCTGCTCCACGCCTGTCGTGTAGTAATCGACGAACCAGTCATCGCGGACCTTGACCGTCCGCTCACCGTCCTTTGAGGCCACATGGACGGACGCGTCGAGAACAAGGAGCGTGGGCGGCGGGTCCTGCGCGGGATCGCCGTGCGCAACGCCGCCGCCAACAGTGGCAGCGTTGCGCACCCGCACCGTCGCCACCTCGCCGTAGGTCTCCGTCAGAAGCGGCAGATTCTGATGGACGACGTCAGACGTCGCCATCTGCTGCTGTGTTGTGCGGCCGCCAACCTGCAGGCCCTCGCCCGTCCAGCGGATGTAGTCAAGGTTGCCGATGTTCTGGAGGCTGACGAGATGATCAACGTAGATGAGGTCCTGCTTCATCATGTTGATGAGGCCGGTGCCGCCGGAGAGGACGCGGGCCTCCTCGCCGTAATCATTCAGCAGGCTGTGGGCATCCGCCAGGGTGGCCGGCGTGTGGAACTGAAAATCTCTCATGGCCGCCCCCTACGCGCCCAGGCGAATCATCTCGCCGGCCTTCTGAATGGACTCGATGATCTTGTAGTAGCCCGTGCAGCGGCACAGGTTCCCCATCATCCAGTTCTTGATCTCGTCCTCGGTTGGATCCGGGTTCTGCTGAAGCAGCGCGCGCGAGGCCATGATCTGCCCGGGCGTGCAGATGCCGCACTGAAAGCCGCCGTAGTTCATGAAGGCCTCTTGCAGGGGGTGCAGCGTATCGCCGTCCGCCACGCCCTCAATCGTTGTGATCTGCGCTCCCTGCGCCTGAACGGCCAGCAGGATGCATGAGGATACGATGACGCCGTCCATCTCCACCGTGCAGATGCCGCAGACGCCCACACTGCAGGCCTCCTTGGTTCCCGTGAGGCCGAGGTCATAGCGGATGAAATCGACGAGCGTCCGGCGCGGCGGCGCCTCCGCCGTGTATTCCGTGCCGTTAATGGTGACCGTGATCGGCACGCGCGTCATTGTCGTCTCTTGTGTCATAAACTCCTACCCCTTGCGCGATATTCTGTGCGGGCGCAACCAGCGCGGCATCCTGCGCGCCTCCCGCCCCTGTGCCCCTGCCTTCAGGGCATGACGCGGGCGGCGAACCGATGCCGCACCCCGATTATATCAGGATGCGCGCCGCGCGCGGCAGAGAGCGGACAACCCGGAAGCCGTGAGGCCGCGGGAACTGACAGCTGCGCCGTGACGAGGACGCTATGGCGTTGGCGCGGGGCCCAGCACGCGGTAGGGCCGATCCTCCGTCCGCTGCGCGGTGGGCAGGATCTCGACGACCACGTTGGCCAGTCCGGCAACATCGCCGTTCGCGTCAAAGCTGTAGTTGTCACCAATGGCGCCGCTGTGCGTCAGTTCATTCAGGCAGGTCCTGAACCCGTCAGCGTCCTGGTCGTCCTCGGTCTCCCTCAGACATTCCGCGGCAATGTAGACGCCGTCATACGCGGACCCCATGAACCAGGGCCATGGAGCGCTCTCTCCGTAGCGTTCCCGGTACTTCTCAAGGAACCGCATGCCGGTGGTCGTATCCAGGTCCGGGGTGGGGATGATGGCCTTGAGGCCTGTGGCGGCATCGCCGGCGATGCTGAGCGCTCCGGGGCCGGTGGGCACGATCTCTGAGTAGATCGGGCCGGTGTAGCCCAGCTCCCGGGCCTGCTTGATGATGGTGCCGCCGGCCGCCTCCGTCTGCGCGGCCACCAGCAGGCCGTCAGGATTCTCCGCGAACAGCTTGGTGAGCTGGGTCCGGAA
>JAAXGS010000224.1 GCA_012271225.1 Dehalococcoidia bacterium
CATGTCTGCTGTCCGCGCCGTGCTGACAGTGCTCCTTTCCGTTCCCGTTCTGCTGATCGGCAGCCTGTTTGCAGCCATCGTTCTATGGCTGGGTTTATTTTGGGCGGCTGCCGAAACCGGCCAACTGCTGTAGGCAGTGCCTGTTCATCACGGCAACACATGTACTTCGACTCGACAACCGGGGAGCAGGAGGGCGGCAGACAGCCGGAACGGCGTCACCGCCCGCTCCTCTTCTACCTGCGCGGCATCATCCGCACGCCAACCTGGACGTTCAGCGATATTGCCATCGATCAGCCGCTGTGGCGGGGCACAGGGCTGCTTGCGCTTGGCCTTGTGGTGGCGGGGCTGCTCTTTGGGGTCGGCGGTCTGTTTCCGGACGCGGACGGCGTGCGCGGCGGGCTGACCGGCGCGGCGGCCTTCGGGATTGGTGGCTACGCCGCCTTCCTGTTGGCGGCTCTGCTCCTGCACGCCACGGCAAAGGCGTTTGAGGGCGGCGCGACGATTGCCGAGGAACTCTCCGCCCTGACCTACGCGGCGCTCTCTGTGTGGATACTCGCGCCGACGGCGTTGCTGTGGCTGATTGCCGGAGGCGCGCAGCCCGTTGTCATGTTGCTGGGCGTGACCGTGACGGCGGCGGCGGCGATCAGACTGTCGTACATCGGCCTGCGAGAGGCGAACCGCTTTCTCGGCACGCAGGCCATCCTGACCATGCTGATGCCGCTGCTCGGTCTGGGTCTCCTGGGTATTGCCGCGTTCTTTGTCTTTGCGTTTGGGGCGCTCATATTTGCCTAGCTTGCACGTGTCGAGCGTAGAGTCGCATGGTCGCGTATACTGTGGGCACTGACAGGGAGGCGTGATGTCAATTCCGCACATACCTGAGTTGATCATAATTCTGGCGATTGTTCTCCTGATCTTCGGGGGCGCGAAACTGCCGGAGGTTGCCCGTTCCATGGGCAGTTCCATCCGCGAGTTCCGCAGAGGCGCGCAGATAGAAGAAGCCGGAAAGGGCGAGACTGGGGAATCCGGAGAGGCGACGCCCCCCGATTCTCCCAAAACTGACTGATCGATACGGCGCTGAACGGCAGGCGGGGCGCAGCGTACGCTG
>JAAXGS010000016.1 GCA_012271225.1 Dehalococcoidia bacterium
CTACGCTCGCGGCCATCCGGCCGTTCGTGTCCGTCAGCTGACAGACCGTGCGCCTTCTCGCAATCGCTGCGGGCGCGCTCTGCGGCCTGGCCCTGACCCTTGTGGTCGACCTGCCGCTGCTTGCCGTTCTTGGCCTCGTTCCGCTCGTCCTGTGCGCCGCGATCTTCTCCCGACGCCGCTGGCTCCTGCTGACATCGCTGTTGATGTTCGGCGTCCTGATCGGCGCCTCTCGCGGCGAGCTGTCCAACCCGGATGAGCCCCGCGTGGTTGCCGGCTCCCTCGTCAGACAGGAGATGTCGCTGGAGGGTGTCGCGCGTGACGCGCCGTCCGACCGCGGACAGCTGACACGAGTGCGCGTCCGGCTGGTATCGGCCCATGCCGTTGGGGACCCGGGCTCTGCGACTCCCGTCACCGGCGACGCCATCGCGTGGCTGTATCCGCCGGCGTTTTCCATTGGGGCCGGTGATCGCGTCCTGCTGACGGGAACGCCTGAGCTTCCGGCGCCGCAGGATGACGCTCCCGCCGTCATCACCCCCGCGCCGGCGGGCGACCTTGTCATCGTGACGCGGCCGAATATCCGCTTGCTGGCGCGAGCCCCGTGGCCGATGACCTGGCTGAATGCCCTGCGCGAGGGATTGAGCGCGTCTCTGGAGAGAAGCCTGCCGTCTCCACAGGCGGAACTGGCGCGCGCTCTGGTCCTGGGCCAGCGGGACGCTCTCCCCTATGAATTGACCGAACAGTGGCGGCGCGCGGGAACAGCGCATCTCCTCGCCATTTCCGGCCTCCACGTCAGCGTCGTCCTGGGCGTGACGCTTGTGGGAAGTTCCATGCTGATCGGGCGGCGGCGCAACCTCCACGTCATCCTGCCTCTTGTTCTCATCTGGGCGTACGCGGTGCTGTCCGGACTGAATCCCCCGGTTGTCCGCGCGGCCATCATGGGGAGCGTCTATCTCCTCGCCATTACGGCGGGGTGGCAGCCGAGCGGGGGGCTTGCCCTGTTCCTCGCGGCCGCCGCGCTCGCCCTGTGGGACCCGTCCATCATCACGACCGTGTCGTTTCAGATGACCGTTGCGGCAATGGCGGGCATCATCTTCCTGACCGAGCCGATCGAGGCGCTGATTCGAGCGCCCTTTGGAGGGCGCGAGGGCGCAACGCCGGCGTGGGACGGAGCGGGCGGCGGGGGCTGGCGACGCTTTGGCGTGACGGGCGTCTCGGCCTCACTGGGGGCGGTGATTGGCATCAAGCCGTTGCTCCTCCACTACTTTGGCGCAATATCCCTGTTCACGATTCCCGCGAGCCTGCTTGGAACGCTGGCCCTGCCGCCGGTTCTGGTGACATCCACCCTCACGAGCGTGATCGGCCTCAATACTGACGGCCTGATCGCCTCATTCGTGGGGTGGCTGGCGTGGCCGTGGCTCACCTGGCTGATCACCGTGTCCGCGGCCTTTTCCGCCCCGCCGTTCGCGGCGGTCACGATCCCTCCGTTGAGCGCAGGGGCGGTTGTGCTGATCTATACCGCGATCATTGCGGCGTTCTCAATGCCGGTGCTCGGACGCCGTTCCGGCCTGCTTGGGCCGATGGTTGCTCTGCCGGGCCTCTCCGCGCCGGGCCGCCGCCGCATTCTGACGTCATGGCCGGCGCTTGGCGCATTGGCCGTTCTGGCAGCGGTTGCCGGCATCGGCGCCGCCGCCCCGGTCGTTGCCGGGGTTGGCCTCTCCGGTGACCGGACGCTCAGCGTCCACGTCCTGGACGTTGGGCAGGGCGATTCCATCCTGATCACGTCGCCAACGGGCAGGCGCGTCCTCATCGACGGCGGTCCGGACGGCGCGCTGCTCCAGGCCCGGCTTGCTGAGCATCTGCCGTGGTGGTCACGCCGCATTGACGCCATCATCCTGACGCACCCCAGCGCCGATCACATCATTGGTCTGACGGAGACCGTGCGCCGATTTCGCGTCGGGATGGTCATCGACCCGCAGTTGGAGTCCGGCACGCGCTACGGAACCCTGTGGGAGCAGGCGCTGCGGGAACACCCGGACATGCGGGCAGTGTACGCCGAGCGTGGAACGATGTTGAATCTGGGGGGCGGGGCAATGCTGGAGATACTGCATCCCCCCGCGCCGCGTCCATTTGACACGGCGGAGGAGCACGACGACAACTCCGTCGTTGCGCGGGTGACGTACGGCGCTGTCTCATTCCTGCTTGCGGCGGACATCTACGCGCCGGCGGAGGGGTATTTGCTCGAGACTGATGCTCCCCTGCGGGCGACCGTCCTGAAGGTTGCGCATCAGGGAAGCCGCTACGCCTCCACGCCGGAGTTCCTGCGCGCCGTCTCGCCCAAGGTGGCCGTCATCTCCGCCGGGGAGGGCAACCGGTTTGGCCATCCCCATCCGGAAACGCTCACTCGTTTGGCGGAGCTGCCCTCTCCGCCGGTTATCCTGCGCACGGATCAACAGGGCACGGTAACGCTGACGACGGACGGCGCATCTCTGAAGTGGTGGCCGGAATAGCGCCCGCCCGCCCGTCTGCCGTTCCTGACTGGGCTATACTCTCTCAGAACATCCCGATTCCTCGCGCCACTTGCCAACCCCCCGCCGGATTCAGAGAGCGCCACAGGTTTATCAGTCGTGCCACAGCCCCGCCCCGATGGTCGTCAGTCGGATGAGTTGCGTCCGGTCTCCATCACACCCGGATACCTGAGCCACGCGGAGGGGTCCGCCCTCATCGCGCAGGGCGGCACGCATGTGCTGTGCGCCGCGTCGGTGGAGGATCGCGTCCCGGGGTGGCTGCGCAATCAGCAGCGCGGATGGGTCACGGCGGAATACGCAATGTTGCCGCGCGCGACGCACACGCGGACAGCGAGAGCGCGCGCGCAGGGCAGGGATGTGGGGCGCTCCCAGGAGATTCAGAGACTGATCGGCAGATCGCTGCGCGCCGTCACCGACCTTGCCGCGCTGGGTGAGCGCAGCATTGTTGTGGATTGCGACGTGATACAGGCCGACGGCGGAACACGGACAGCGGCGATCACCGGGGCGTACGTCGCGCTCTGGCAGGCCCTGCTCTGGATCGAGCGCGAGGCGCCCTCGGCGGGCGAACCTGAGCCCTTTCCCCAGTTCCCGCTGACAGAGGCTGTCGCGGCGGTATCCGTTGGCATCAGCGCCGACGGAGCAGACGATGATCCCATGTTGGACCTCTGTTATGCGGAGGATTCCGTCGCGGGAGCCGATTTCAACATCGTCGCGACCGAATCGGGCCGTCTGGTGGAGGTGCAGGGCACAGCCGAAGGTTCGATGTACAGCCGTGCGCAACTTGACACGGTGCTTGATCTGGCCGCGCGCGGCATCGCCGATCTTATCGCCGTTCAAAAGGCCGCCATCGCCGCGCTGACGTAATCAACCGGAAACGGCGTATCCCGGCGGCAGGCTTGGGGCCGCGTCAGCGGCCCCTGTTTTTTGTGCACGCTCCCCGCGGCCATGCCTTGCCCATCCGCGCCGCCGCCGCTGTGTGAGATACAATGCCGAAACAATGACCGGATAAGGCGTCCCGGGTTCCAAGAAGGATGCGGAGAGGGAGACCTGATGCGCAGTCTTCAACTTCATCCTGCTTCAGGCGCGAGAGACAAATGATCACTAATGTCTACATCGACGGCTTCAACCTCTATTATCGCGCAGTCCAGCGCACCAGGTTCAAATGGCTCGATTTGAGGCGGATGGTCGAGCAAATGTTTCCCAACGATGAAGTTCGGGAGATTCATTACTTCACTGCGCCCATTCATCCGCAAACAGGCGATGTCAAGGCGCCTCAGCGCCAGCAGACGTATTGGAGGGCGCTGCGGACAATTCCAGGGCTGCGATTGCACATGGGGTCGTTTCGGGCAAGAGAGATTACGAGGCCGGTGGTGGAGCGCAGGGCAAGGGAACCTGCGGCATTTGCAACGGTAAGGGGTTACCAGGAGAAGCGATCTGATGTGAATCTGGCCGCGAGGCTCCTTCTAGATGCCTGCAAAGGCAGGTATGAGCAGGCAGTGGTTGTCTCAAACGACGCAGACTTCGTTACCCCACTTACGTATGTGCGTGATGAACTCAATCTGCGGATCATCCTTCTCAACCCGGACGTGCGCGGAAGGACTCAAAGACAACTGGCAGAATCCGTTTCACTCGTCAAGAATTTGCGGCGTGGGAACCTGCGTTCGGCGCAGTTGCCGGAGCGCCTTACTGATGAGCAAGACGGTGTCATCAGCAAACCAGCCGAATGGTGACCATACCTAAAGTAGGGCTTGGCACACGGATATTTGACTGGTACAATGGAGCCATACCGCCCCTGTCGCCTCGGCGGCAGGCTTGGGGCCGCGTCAGCGGCCCCTGTTTTTTGCCCAATCCCCGCGTCATGCCTGCCCATCCGCGCCGCCGTCGCTGTGTGAGATACAATGCCGAAACAATGACCCATGAGACCGTCGCTGCCGCAAACCCTGGACCCCTGAGCGGGGCGGTCGCGCTCGTCACGGGCGGATCGCGCGGCATCGGCCGGGCCATCACGCTGGAACTTGCGCGGTTGGGCGCCTCCGTTGCCATCAACTACCTCCGCCATTCGGACCAGGCGCACGAGACGGCTGAAACTGCCCAAAGACTCTCCGGGGCGCGGGCCGTGCCGTTCAAGGCTCATCTTGGCGAGCCGGAGCAGGTTGACCGCCTGATCAACGACGTTGCAAACACCTTCGGCGGCGTGGACATCCTGATCAACAACGCGGCGTCCGGAGTGCAGCGTCCCGCGCGGGAGCTTGAGCTTCGCCACTGGGACTGGGCAATGGGCATCAACGCCCGCGCCCCATGGCTGGCCGCCAAGCGCGCCGCCGCGCACATGGCGGAGCGCGGCGGCGGGAGCATCATCAACATCTCCAGCGTCGGCGCAGCCCGCGTGATGGCCAACTACACCTCCGTTGGCGTGTCCAAGGCCGCGCTTGAGGCGTTGACCCGGTATCTTGCGGTGGAACTCGCGCCGCAGGGCATCCGTGTGAACGCCGTGTCCGGCGGCCTCGTCAAAACCGACGCGCTTGAGCACTTTGAAGACCGGGAGCAGATGATCGATCGCGCGGTCCGGGACACGCCCGCTGGGCGCATGGTGACGCCGGAGGACATCGCGCGGGCCGTCGCCTTCCTCTGCCTGCCGGAGTCGGAGATGATCATTGGGCAGACCATTGTTGTCGATGGCGGGATGACGCTCACGTGGCGGACGGATTGATGAGCGGGCAGGGGCGGGCAATCTCCGCGGAGCAGCTTCGCGCCCGCGCGCAGGCGGCGCGAGAGCAGGACAGGCCGTTGGAGGCGTGGGAACACCTGCAGGCCGCGCTGGAGGCGGATCAGCAGGAGCACGGCGAGACGCACCCGAGCGTTATCCAGGACCTGAACAATCTTGCGACGGTGTTTCAGGAACTGGGCGACATGGGCGGCGCGCGGCAGCACTATGAAATGGCGCTGGAACGGGCGCAGCGACAATACGGCCCGACGGATGAGGCCCTCGCAATCATCCACAACAACCTGGGCGGCGTTCTGCAGGAACTGGGCCACTTTGCCGATGCCAGGCGTCATCTCGAGGCCGCGCTGCGCATGCTGGAGGCCGCGAGGGGGACGGATGACGTGATTGTGGCCTCGATTGTGAATAACCTGGGCGGGCTTGCGCATGAATCCGGGGATCTGCAGGGCGCGAAGGCCTACTACGACCGCGCGCTTGAGATTGACGAACGAGAGCGCGGCCCGAACGATCCGCATGTCGCCGCGGAGATCAATAACATCGCCGGAGTCCTCCGGGACATGGGGGATATGGAGGGCGCGCGGGCAGGGTATCAGCGCGCGCTTGAGATCGATGAGGCGGCCTATGGGGCGGACAGCCCGTTGGTGGCCATCCGCGCCAACAACCTCGCGGGAATCCTGCAGTACATGGGGGATACTGATGGCGCGCGCGCGCTGTTTGAGCGGGCGCAGCGGGTGCTGCATGAGGCGCGCGGCGAGGCGCACCCCGCCACCCAACTCGTCCAGAACAACCTTGACTCCCTGCCGCCACAGAGTGGGTAAGCGTCACCGAAGTGGGTCCCCGCGCCTGACGGTCTCCCTTCGGTATAATGGCCGTGAGGGGTAGCAGACGGATACGGCACGGCGCAACAGTTCCAGCGCGGTGACCGTGTCCAAAGGCGGGAATGGAATGGCGAGGCAGACCGACAAGCCGTCCCCCGCGGCCGGGCCCGATATGTTCGAGCAGCAGCGAGAGCAGCGCGTCTCCCGTGAGGCGCCGCTCGCCGCCCGGATGCGCCCCGTCTCCCTTGACGAGTTTGTCGGGCAACAGCACATCGTCGGCGAGGGCCACGTCCTGCGCCGGTCCATTGAGAGCGACCAGGTGCCCTCCATCGTCCTGTGGGGGCCGCCCGGCACGGGCAAGACCACCTTGGCCCGCATCATCGCCCACATGACGCAGTCGCACTTTGAGCCGGTCAGCGCCGTGGAGTCCGGCGTTGCGGATCTGCGCCGCGTTCTTGCGGACGCCCGGCAGCGGCGCGGCCTGTCCGGCCAGCGCACCATCCTCTTCATCGATGAGATTCACCGGTTCAACAAGGCGCAGCAGGATGTTGTGCTGCCGCACGTCGAGGACGGCTCAGTCACGCTCATTGGCGCGACCACGGAGAACCCCGCATTTGAAATCGTCGCCCCTCTCCTCTCCCGCTCCCGCGTCTACACACTCAATGCCCTGACGGACGAGGAGATCAGGCAGCTCATAGACCGCGCGCTTGTCGATTCGGATCGGGGCCTGGGTCAACTGCAGGCGCGCCTGGAGGATGATGCGGAGACCGCGTTGGTCACGCTGTCCGGCGGCGACGCCCGCACGGCGCTGACGGCGCTTGAGGTCGCAGCGAGCGCCACCCTGCCGGAGCCGGACGGCGGCCGCGTCATCGATCTCCAGACGATTGAGGACGCGATGCAGCACCGCGCCATCCGCTATGACAAGGGCGGTGAAGAGCATTACAACGTCATTTCCGCGTTCATCAAATCGATGCGCGCCTCGGACCCGGACGCTGCCCTGTACTGGATGGCCAGAATGGTGGAGGGCGGGGAGGACCCGCTGTTCATCGTGCGGCGCATGGTGATCTTTGCCGCGGAGGACATCGGCCTGGCGGACCCGCAGGCGCTGGGCGTGGCCACGGCCTGCCAACAGGCCGTCCACTTTGTCGGGATGCCGGAGGGCTACCTGCCGATGGCGGAGGCATGCCTGTACCTGGCGTGCGCCCCCAAGAGCAACTCGGCGTATCGGGCGTACCTGGCCGCCCAGCAGGATGTGCGGAACTCCGGCGCGCTTCCGGTGCCGCTCCATCTGCGCAACGCCCCTCATCCCCTGATGAGCCGCATGGGGTATGCCAACGGCTATAAGTACCCGCATGACTATCCGGGCCACATTGTTGATCAGCAGATGAGACCGGATGCGCTTGAGAGCCACCGCTATTATGAGCCGGGTGAGTTCGGCGCGGAGTCCGGGATCAGCGCCCGCCTGCGGGAGTACGCGGAACGCCGCCGCCGCGCCGCGGACGACTCACCGGAAGACGGCCGGGCGTCGGATGCGTAGCCAGTCGCGGCTCGCCTGAGTAGAATCATAAAGACGCGCCAAAGCGCGTCGACACGCGGCACAGGGAGGTTGGAGAGTGTCTCAAGAGAACCCTGAGGGCGGCCCCTCCGGCCCGGAGCTTGTCCGGACCCTTGCGGAGTTGAGCCGCGTGGGAATGACGGACGAGGAGATCGTGGCGTTTGGCGGGCAGCTTGACGCGATTATCGAGAGCGTGTCCGCGCTCCAGGAGGTGGATACGACAGGCGTGGAGCCAACCGGCCATGCCATTGACCTGACCAACGTGTACCGCGAGGACGCGGGGCGCGAATCCTATCGGCGGGACGATATGTTGTCCAACGCCCCCGCCGCGCAGGAGGGGTACGTGCGCGTGCGGTACGTTTTTGGTGAGAACGAGGACAGCGCGCCCTAGCGCGCTTCAGAGGGCGGGTCCGCGGAGTCCGCAGGGCCAACTGCCTGGACAAGCCAGGATTCAAGCTTGTCCCGCAACTCTGTCTTTGCCGCGACAAGGCGGTGGTCCGCGTCAGGGTAGAGGATGAGCTCCTTGGGCTCTCCGGCCCACTCGTAGATGCGCTCCGCGTCCGTATACGGAAGAACGTCATCCTCCCGGCCGTGGACGACAAGCAGGCGCCGCGGCGCGATTTCCGCGACGTCCTGCGCGCCGAACGTCTGGCCGGACAGGGAGGCGACGGCCGTCACGTGCGGCGAAAACGCCGCGGACTTGATCGCCACCGCGCCGTTTGACGAGTGGCCAACGAGGGCGAGGCGCGCCGCGCCGATCCCCCGCATGAATGAGATGCCGGCCAGAACGTCCGCCACAGCCTCAATGAACACCTCCGGGCGTCTCTGCCCAAGACGCAATGAGGTGACGCCGCGGGCGGTCAGCTCCCGCGCGACCTCTTCGTAGATGCCGTCCGCCGGGCCCTTGAGCTCGCGTCCGCCGCCGATGAAAATGACCGCGCCGTCCTGTCCCTCACGCGGGTGCAGGATGGCGCGAATATCGCCCCGATTCGTCCCGATGACAAGATCGATGGTGCCGTCCTCATTGGGGCGCGCGGAGACGCCCGTGAATGTGACGACAAGGTCATCATCCTCCGGTGGCAGGCCGGAATCGTCGCCGTTCTGATGATTAGCCCGGCCATTTGATTCCGGATCAACCATCATTCACCTCTCTTTGGCGCCTCTCCCTGGCGCGTGAGCGCTCATCGGGCTGCCCCCTTTTCGCGGGCGCGGCCGTCATTTGCCGCTCCGCCGCTCAGCGCCCCCGGGCGTGCCGTTTTACAAACCGCTCCATTCGCGTCAACGCCTCTTCGATCTGCTCGACGCTCGCCGCGTAGCAGCATCGCACGAATCCCTCGCCCGATGGCCCAAAGGCGCTCCCCGGCACCACCGCGACGCCCTCCTCCATCAGAAGGCGCTCCGCAAAGTCCTCGGATGACATTCCCGTTGACAGGATGGACGGGAACGCATAGAACGCTCCGCGCGGCTCGACGCAGTGCAGGCCGATTCGGCGCAGCCCGCGGACGAGCAGGCGGCGGCGGTGATCATACGCCTCCCGCATCTCCGCCACGTCACGCTCCCCCGTGCGCAATGCCTCCAGAGCCGCCGCCTGCGCCGTTGTTGGCGCGGACATCATCGTGTACTGATGCACCTTCATCATCGCCGCAATGATGTCCGCCGGCCCCGCCGCATACCCGACCCGCCAGCCCGTCATCGCGAATGACTTGGAGAAACCCCCCAACACGATCGTTCGATCCCGCGCCCCGTTCAGTGACGCGAACGACGTGAACGGCTCATCGGTCGAATACACAAGCCGGTCATAGATCTCGTCCGCGATGAGGAGCAGATCGCGGGTCTCTGCCAGCTCTGCGATTTCCGCCGCCGCGGCCCGATCCAGCACCGCCCCCGTGGGGTTGGCGGGATTATTGATCAGTACAGCGCGGGTGCGCGGCGTGACGCGCCGCTCTATCTCGGACGCGCGCAGGCGGAACTCATCCTCCATCGCTGTTGGCGCAGTGATCAGTTTCCCGCCCGCCATGTGGACGACGGGAAAGTACGCCACATAGCACGGATCGCCGGTGATGACCTCATCATCAAGGTCCAGCGTCGCCCGCAGCGTCAGGTCGAGCGCTTCGGAGACGCCCACGGTGATGAGCAGTTCCGATTGCGGATCATACCGCGCGCCGTACAGCCGCTCCAGGTAGGCCGCAAGCTCGCCGCGCAATTCCGGCGTCCCATAGTTGGAGGTGTAGTGGGTGTGGCCGCGTTCCAGGGAATCGATGGCCGCCTCCCGGATATGCCATGGCGTGACAAAGTCCGGCTCGCCCACTCCCAGCGAGATGATGCCCTCCTGCGATGCGATCAGGTCGAAGAACTTGCGGATGCCGGAGGGTGGGATGTCCTGCACGCGCCGCGCGATGCGGGGCCGAGCCGCTCCCGCGTCCTGCGGCGGGTCGGCGCGCTGTGCCGTGTGCTGCCTGTTCACGCGCACACCCTACAGCGACAACGGCAGGCGCTGCGGCGCGTCATTCGGTGTCTCAAACAGTGTTCCGTCCTCCTTGTACCGCTTCAAAATGAAGCGTGTGGCCGTGCCCTGCACCGCGTCCAGGACTGCCAGCTTGCTCGTCACAAAGTTGGAGATGGCGTAGATGCTCTCGCCGGTTACCTGAACGGAGAGGTCAAAATCGCCGGAGACAAGGTGCATGGAGCGGACCTCAGGAAAGCGCGCGATGCGCGCCGCCACGGCGTCAAAGCCCACGTCCCGCTGCGGAGCGACGCGCACCTCAATCAGGGCCTGCACATCGCCCCGGCCGAGGGCGTCCCAGTTGACCTGCGACTTGTACGAGACGATGACGCCCGATTTTTCCGCCTCGGCAATCGCCGCGCGAACGTCCTCAACGGACCGGCCGGTCATCTCCGCGATGCGCTCTGGCGGCGTGCGTCCGTCCTGCTCAAGAATGCGAAGGATGTCTTCCATGATCTAGTGTTGCCCGTCATTGCTGCCGTTGTTGTGAAAATGTTCCCTGCCTGCTTCCATCGACGTTCAGGGCGACCTTCCGGCGACTCGCCTGCCTGATGCCCTCACTGCGCTCAGGCTCGCACGCCGCCCTGCTACTGAATGATACAGAGTTCGGGCAAGCGGTCCTGTTCGCAGGGGCGTTCACGCTCCGCTTGAATCAAGTCAAGGACTGAATCAGGTCAGGAACGCGCGGCGCGGTGTCACGACTTACAGCGCAGGCCGGCGCGTGTGCCAATCCGTCGCCTGTTCATATGTGTAGGCGGCGCGGAGGATCGCCTCCTCTCCAAGGGAGGGGCCGATCAGCTGCAGGCCAACGGGCAGGCCGTTGACGAAGCCGCACGGCAGGCTGATGGCCGGAACCCCGGCGATGTTGACGGGGATCGTGCAGATGTCCGCCAGGTACATCTGCAGGGGGTTGTTCGTGCGCTCTCCCAGGCCGAACGGCACGGTGGGGGAGGTGGGCGTCAGCAGGACATCGTGGCGCGTAAAGGCGTCCTCATATTCTCGGCGGATGAGCGTCCGCACCTGCTGCGCCTTGCGGTAATAGGCGTCATAGTAGCCGGATGACAGGGCGTAGGCGCCAAGCAGGATGCGCCGCTTGACCTCCGGGCCAAAGCCGTGCTGCCGCGTTTTCTCCATCCCCTCCCACATGTCCGCCGCGCCGTCCCATGAATACCCGTACTTGATGCCGTCGTATCGGGCGAGATTGGAGGATGCCTCAGAGGGCGCGAGGATGTAATAGACGGGCAGGGCGTGCTGCGTCATCGGCAGCGAGACCTCCCAGTCGACGATCGCGCCCGCCTGCTCCAGCACGCGCGCGGCCTGCAGCACAGTGTCCCGCACCTCCGGCTCCACGCCCGCGCCGAACATCTCCGTGACGACGCCGATTTTCATGCCGCGCGCGTCAGGGATCAGCGCGCGGGTGTAGTCCGGCGCGTCACGGCGCAGGGAGGTTGAGTCCATCGCGTCGTGCCCCGCAATGGCGTTGAGCATCAGCGCGCCGTCCGTGACATTGGATGTGAGGGGGCCAATCTGGTCGAGCGACGAGGCGAAGGCGATGAGGCCGTGGCGGCTGACGACGCCGTAGGTCGGTTTGATGCCCGTGACACCGCAGAATGATGCCGGCTGGCGGATGGAGCCTCCGGTATCGGAGCCGAGCGCGATGAGTGTCTCGCCGGCTGCGATCGCCGCCGCCGATCCGCCGGATGAGCCGCCAGGCACGCGATTCGCGTTCCAGGGATTGTGCGTGGGAAAGAACGCCGAGTTCTCCGTGGATGATCCCATCGCGAACTCATCCATGTTGGATTTGCCAACCAGGACGGCGCCGGCGTCGAGGAGCCGCTGCGCGGCGGTCGCCGTGTACGGGGGGCGAAAATCCCGCAGCATCCGGGAGGAGCATGTTGTTGGAATGCCCTCTGTGCACATGTTGTCCTTGAGCACAAGGGGGACTCCGGTCAGGGGGGTGGCGCGGCCCTCACGAATACGGCGGTCCGCCTCACGCGCCGCGCCGCGCGCCTGCTCCTCCGTGATCGTCACAAGGCCGCGCACGCGCGGCTCAACGGCGTGAATACGATTGAGGACGGCCTCGGTCAGTTCAACCGCGCTGATCTCGCCTGCGGCAAGCAGACGGGATGCCTCATGCGCGGAGAGATGATGGAGGGGAGTATCGCCGGTCGTCATTGCCGATCCGCTCAGAGCAGCTTACGCGCCGTCTCCGACATGGGCGCGGGCAGGCCCAGCAGCCCGGCAACGCGGCTCCAGATATGGGCGTGGAGATCATCGATGGGCTGCGTCGCGTCCAGTTTCAGGAACCGGTCCGGGTCACCCTTGTAAATCTCCAGATACCCGTCACGCACGCGGCGATGAAAGTCGGTTGACTGCCCCTCTATGCGGTCACGCTTGGCGGGGACGCGGGCGAGGCCGTCATCCGGATCGATGTCCAGAAGAATGGTCAGGTCAGGCTTGAGGCCGCCCGTTGCGATCTCATTCATCTGCGCAACCTGTTCACGGGAAAGATCACGGCCATAGCCCTGATAGGCGGTTGTGGAATCCGCGAATCGGTCGCAGATGATGATTTCATCACGTTCAAGCGCGGGCTGAATGACCTCCCTGACAAGCTGCGCGCGCGCGGCCACAAACAGGAAGAGCTCCGCAATCGGCTCCACCTTGCCGGGAAAGCCGGGGCTCCCCAGCTCCAGAAAGAACCCCTGCTCGGCGTTATGGCCGCTCCGGTGATTGACGTAGGAGTAAATGAAGTTGCCCAGGGCCGTGCCGCCGGGTTCCCGCAGCATGGTGACCGGGCCGCGCGCGCCAAGCCTGTCCGCCAGCTTCTCCGCCTGCGTGGTCTTGCCGGCGCCGTCGCCGCCCTC
>JAAXGS010000017.1 GCA_012271225.1 Dehalococcoidia bacterium
CCGGAGGAGGAGCGCGAGGCGCTGACATCCGTCATCGATGAGGTGATGCCCGCGGTGATGCCCATGCTTGACGTTCCGTTGGTGGTGGACGTCAAGTCCGGGCCCTCCTGGGGCGCCCTGAGCGAGGCGACGCCCAGCTCCTGACACGCCCCGGCCGCGTCAGCGCGGCGCGCGCATTACCGGCCCTGACGGGCGGAATCTCTTACCCAATCGTTAATCGCGCGTTAACTGCCTGTTGTTCCCCCCTTAATCTTGCCTGTCTACGCTCAATGCACAGCACTGGGCAGTGGAAGGCATACAGGAAGAAGGAGGAGGGATGCAGTCAGGCAAGGCGTGGCGTCGGCTTGTAGTCACCGGCGTCCTGGGATTGGCAATCGCGCTTGGCGGCGCGGCATGCGGGGAAGGCGATCCTGACCCGACGGCTCTCTCCGGCTCAATCGAAATCGACGGCTCCAGCACGGTCGCTCCCATCTCCGAGGCGGTCGCCGAGGAGTTCGAGAAGGTCCACGATGATGTGAACGTGACCGTGGGCGTCTCCGGCACGGGCGGCGGCTTCAAGCGCTTCACGGCCGGCGAGACGGACATCTCCAATGCGTCACGGCCCATCGGGGAGACAGAGGCGGAGAGCGCGGCGGAGAACGGCGTTGAGTACATCGAGCTGACGGTTGCGCTGGACGGTCTGGCCGTCATGGTGCACCCGCAGAACGAGTTTGTTGATTGCCTGACCATCGCGGAACTCAACGAGATCTGGAAGCCCGAAAGCACGGTGGACAGCTGGGATGACGTGCGCGCCGGCTTCCCGAGCGATCCCATCAGGCTCTACGGCCCGGACACGGAGTCCGGCACGTTCGACTACTTCACGCACGTGGTCAACGGCGGCGAGGGGGTGTCCCGATCCGAATACGTCGCAGCATCGGATGACAACGTGCTGGTCCGCGGGATCGGCGGCGACCGCAACTCTCTGGGCTACTTTGGCTACGCGTACTACGCTGAGAACAGCGACACGCTGAAGCTGGTGGCCATTGACGGCGGCAACGGCTGCGTCATGCCCAGTGACGAGACCGTGGCGGACGGCAGTTACGCGCCGCTTGCCCGCCCCATCTTCATCTACGTGGACGCAAACAAGCTGCGTGACCGGCCTGAACTGAAGGCCTTTGTGGACTTCTATCTGGATCACTCGCCTGAGCTTGTCGCGGAGGTCGGCTACACGCCGCTGGCAAGCTACGACGAGGAGAAACAGCAGGTGGCGCGGGCATACACGGGAGCCTGAGGCCGGGCATCACGCGCTCACGCCGACAATCTGGGGTTGGGGCGCTGCTTCGGCAGCCCTCAACCCCAACGGCAACAGCGAGAGACCGGTCCGCCCCACGTCGAGAACGGGCGGGGGAACCGGCGCTCACGGAGTTTCCCGAGAGGACGGGAATGACACAGACGCATGACGTCCCTGATGGGCGTCTGGAGGTTCTGGCGGTCCCGGCAGAGGCGGGCCTCGCTTTAACTTTCGCTTAATACGCATGGGGCATCGTAAGACGACGGAATTGGCGCGGCGGTCGCTGCGCCAATTGGAAATCTCTTAAGGAAGAGACGCTTGGCTGACGCAAGACTTGCGGCGCCCCGGGTCACCCGGGAGGAGATGGCGACTCGCCTCCTCTCCGGCAACCGCGCGGAGCGCGGGGGCGAGATGGCAATCCACGCCGTGCTCCTGGGCGCGTCCGTCATCTCCATCGCAACAACCGTCGGCATCGTCTTCGTCCTGCTGTCAGAGAGTCTGCGGTTCTTTGATCTGGTCTCCGTGTGGGACTTCCTGACCGGAACGGTCTGGACGCCGTTGTTCCGGCCGGCCCACTTCGGAGTGCTCCCGCTGGTTGCCGGCACGGTTTTGGTCGCCGGCATCGCCATCATTGTCGCTGCGCCGGTCGGCCTCTTCACGGCGATCTTTCTCAGCGAGTACGCGCCGGATCGATTCCGCCGCATCGTAAAGCCGATGCTGGAGATTCTGGCAGGCGTCCCCACCGTCGTGTACGGCTATTTTGCGCTGACGTTTGTGACTCCCCTGCTGCAGCGATGGCTGCTGCCGGACATGATCATCTTCAATGCGTTGAGCGCCGGGCTTGTGATGGGCGTGATGATCATCCCCATCGTCTCATCGCTCACGGAGGACGCCATGCTGGCCGTGCCCCGCTCCCTGCGGGAGGCCGCCTATGCGCTGGGCGCGACGAAGTTCGAGGTTGCGACGCGGGTGGTGACGCCCGCCGCCCTGTCTGGCATCGTCGCCGCCGTCATTCTCGGGCTGTCCCGGGCCATCGGGGAAACAATGCTGGTCACCATCGCCGCCGGCGCGACGCCCCGCCTGACGCTGAACCCCACCGAGAGCGTGCAGACCATGACCGCCTACATTGTTCAGGTGAGTTTTGGCGAAACGCCGCAGGGAACACCGGTCTACTACACCATCTTCTCCGTGGGCCTGCTGCTCTTTGTCATGACGCTGGCCATGAACATCCTGGGCCAATGGGTTGTCCGCCGCTGGCGGCAGGCGTACTGATGGAGCGGCGGCGATGAGACAGTCACAGATCGATACGGTGCGCGGCATCAGCGCGGAGCAGTTTCACCGGAGCCTGCGCGGGCGGCGTTTGGTCGGCAAGTTCGCCGTCATCATCTTCCTGTTCTCAACGTTCATCGGCCTCGCAACGCTGGCCGCGCTGATCATCGACGTGCTGATCGATGGCATTCCGTGGATCGACTGGGACTTCCTTTCGACGTACCCATCGCGGCATCCGGAGGACGCCGGACTGCGGTCCGCCCTCTTTGGAACCATCTGGGTCGCCGGGCTCACCGCGCTGTTCACGTTCCCGATTGGAACGGCGACGGCGATCTACCTGGAGGAGTACGCGCCGCGGAACCGCATGACCCAGTTCATCGAACTGAACATCACGAACCTGGCCGGCGTTCCGTCCATCGTGTACGGCCTGCTGGGACTCGCGGTGTTCGTCTCCTTCCTCGGGATGGGGCGCGTGGTGCTGGCGGGGGCGCTGACGCTGACGCTTCTGGTGCTGCCCCTGCTGATCGTCGCCGGACGGGAGGCGATACGCGCCGTGCCGGACAGCTACAGACAGGGATCGCTGGCGCTGGGCGCGACGCGCTGGCAGACGGTGCGCTACGTTGTGCTTCCGTCCGCGCTGCCGGGCATTCTGACCGGGACCATCCTGGCGATGTCCCGCGCCATTGGCGAGGCGGCGCCGGTCATCGCGATCGCCGCGCTTGTCTATGTGACGTTCACACCCGGACACCCGTTTGAGCGATTCACCGTCCTGCCAATTCAGATCTTCAACTGGGTGTCACGTCCGCAGGCGGATTGGCAGCATGTGACGGCGGCGGCCATCATCATCCTGCTCATTGTCCTGCTCAGCATGAACGCGGCCGCAATTCTGTTGCGTGACCGCTTCCAACGCCGATCAGAGGAATAACACGGCCCGGGAGACAGCTATCTCATGGCAACGGCAACCACCACCCTGTCCGCGCCCCCCGCCCTGTCCGTGCGGGGGCTCAACCTGTACTACGGGAACTTTCAGGCGCTCACGGATGTGAACCTGGACATTCCGCCGCGCAGGATCACGGCGTTCATCGGCCCGTCCGGCTGCGGGAAGAGCTCCCTGCTGCGGTGCCTCAATCGGATGAATGACCTGATCCGGAGCGCGCGCGTGGAGGGCGAGGTGCTCTTCCATGGCGACAATGTGTATTCGTCGACGGCAGCCCCCACGGAGATTCGGTTCCGCATCGGCATGGTGTTCCAGAAGCCCAACCCCTTCCCCAAATCCATCTATGAGAACGTGGCTTTTGGCCCCCGCATCGCGGGGTTCAGGGGGGACATGGACGCGCTGGTGGAGCGCTGCCTGCGGCAGGCGGCACTGTGGGATGAGGTGCGGGGCCGCCTGAAGCACTCCGCCTATCAACTCTCCGGCGGACAGCAGCAGCGCCTCTGCATCGCCCGGGCGCTGGCGCTGGACCCGGAGGTCATCCTGATGGATGAGCCGTGCTCCTCCCTCGACCCCATCGCAACGCTGGCGATCGAGAATCTCATGCGGGAGCTCGCCCCCAACTACACCATTGTGCTGGTCACGCACAACATGCAGCAGGCCGCGCGCGTCTCCGATTACACGGCGTTCCTCACGGTGAATGAGCGGCGCTCCGGATACGTTGTGGAGTTTGGGGAAACGGGAGAGGTGTTCTCGACGCCGCGAGAGCGGGCGACGGAGGACTACATCACTGGCCGATTCGGGTAGGCTGAACAGGCTGAAACAGGATGTGCCGATGACACATCAGCAGACAGAACACGCAAACAACGGCATGGCGCCGGAGGCCTCGATCACGGCGGCGGCGATGGACGGCGCTCTCACGGCCCACGACGGCGCGGTGACGGCGGCCGTTGGCGCGGCGGCCCCGGAGCGCCCGCCCGCCCCGGACCGGCCGATCTCGCTCCGAACGGAGAATATGTCTCTGTACTACGGCGATTTTCGCGCGCTGCGCGACATCACCGTCGGCATTCCGGAGAGAACCGTCACGGCGATTATCGGCGCGTCCGGGTGCGGCAAGAGCTCGTTTCTCCGCAGCTTCAATCGGATGAATGACCTGATCCCCAATGCGCGGATCGAGGGCATCGTGGAGATGAGCGGAGTCCCGATTTACGATCGCCGTGTGGATGTGGCGGAGTTGCGGCGCGCCGTCGGCATGGTCTTTCAGCGTCCGAATCCGCTGCCACTCTCCATCTATGAGAACATCGCGTACGGCCCGCGCCGCCGCGGCGTCAGGAATCGCGCGGACCTCGATGGAATCGTGCAGCGCTGCCTCACACAGGCCGCCCTGTGGGATGAGGTGAAGGACAAGCTGAAGCAGCCGGGCAATGAGCTGTCCGGCGGGCAGCAGCAGCGCCTCTGCATCGCCCGGACGCTCGCCGTGGAGCCTGACGTCATCCTGATGGATGAGCCGTGTTCCGCGCTTGACCCCGCGTCCACGCTTCGCATTGAGGAACTCATGCAGGAACTGGGGCATGAGTATACTATCCTTGTCGTCACGCACAACATGCAGCAGGCGGCGCGTGTGTCTGAGATGACCGCTTTTCTGAACATGGCGGAGGACAGGGCCGGGGCGCTGGTTGAGTTTGGCCCCACGTCAGAGATATTCACAAACCCGCAGGAGAAAACGACGGAGGACTACATTACAGGCCGTTTCAGTTAGTCCGGCCACCCGCCGGGACAGCGCAGAGCCAGGATGGAATAAAGGGGACACAATGGCAATGGAACGGCATGCGACGCGCTCCGACTATGATCGGCTTCTGCGTGAGCTTCAGGATGATGTGCTGGCCATGGGGTCCATGGTGGACAAGTCCATTGAACGCTCAACAGAGGCGCTGCGAAACCGTGACGCCGTCCTCGCGAGGCAGGTGGTCGCGGAGGACGAGCTCATCGACCACACTCGATTTGAGATTGAGGAAAAGGCCCTGCGCGTGATTGCGACGCAGCAGCCCATGGCCGGAGACCTGCGCGTGGTCGTCACGGTGCTCAACGTGATTGTGGACCTGGAGCGGATGGCCGACCATGCGGAGGGCAACGGGCGCATCGCGGAGATGATGGGCGCGGACAGCGTGCTGCGCCCTCTGGATGCCCTGCCGCAGATGGCGGACAAGTCCCGTGACATGCTCCGCCGCTCCTTGACGGCGCTGGTGGATCGTGACGCGGACACGGCGCGCCGCATCTGCGAGGAGGATGATGAGGTCGACGCGATGCAGGATTCGTCCTACCACGCGCTTTTGCAGATCATGATTGAGAACCCGTCCCGCATTCAGGAGGCGACGTATCTGCTGTGGGCGACGCATAACTTGGAGCGCATTGCAGACCGGGCGACGAACATCGCGGAACGCGTGGTCTTTCTGGTCACCGGCCACATGGAGGAACTGGCCAGCAAGCTGTAGGCGGGGGGGGGTGAGGCACCCCGGGCATGGCAGATCGGGCTTGCGCCGTGTCCTTCCGTTCGTTACTATCCCCCCAGCGCGCAGCAGGACAGGAACTGGGAGAGACCGTTGACAGAGGGGCAGACACAACCTCTCAGCCAGCATGTCACTTTTCCGTCCGAGTTTGGCTTGGGTTTCCTTCGCGACGGGCGATTACATGTGGTTGAGCCAATCACCGTTGCATGGACCGTTGAGGACGGCCAGATAATCGCTGAGGCCACGGAGATCAACGAATACGGCTACGGCGACACCCTCGGTGAGGCGATAAAGGATCTGCAGGCGACAATCGTCGAGCTCTACCTACAGCTTGACGCAGATCGTGAACGGCTTGGCGCGGATTTACAGGCCGTCTACACAACCCTGGCCAGAAAGTTGCGCAGAGTGGATGCCGATTACGGCGCGTGAGTTCGATAGGGTCATTGGAAAGTTCGGCTTCGAAACCCGCGAGGCGGGTGACTTGCTGGCCTTTTTGACCGTCGCTGGAAAGCGCGTCGTCAGGACAAAACGTTCCCGCCGAGGCAGGGGCGACTTGCCGCAGCATCACCGCATCCGCCAGCAGTTGCACCTGAATGAGGATCAACTGCGGGACGCCATCGCTTGCCCACTGGACCGACAGGGCTACCTACAGATCCTCCGTAACAAGGGCATCCTCTAGGCCCACGTACGCCATCTTTTTAGTCACCGGCCACATGGAAGAACTGGCCAGCAAGCTGTAGGAGAGGGGAGGAGTGGCGTAGTCAGATATCCGGTTACACCTTGTCAGCGTACGGCCAGATTTCGATAATCTTTTCGGCCATCCACTCACTGCGCCTGCGAATGGCGTCTTCATCCCAAACATCCGGAGCCATTTTCAGCAGTTTGGTATTTAGACGGAGAGTACTATGCTGCCTCAGCGTCTCTTTCTTCCTTGCCCAAGTCTCATTCGACAGTGCCCCGTTCAATTTTTGCGTAACCAGAGTCAGATTGCCGATCTCCTTTACAGAGTTCTCTCTTCGCGAAAGACTCTCCTCGTCGTTGGTTTGATCTGGTGGCAACGGCCAATTACGTTGCCAAGAAACAGGCATGATATGCTCGCGAGACAGCCTGTCTTCTCCGAGCGCCTCCGTCTTGTGTGTGCGAATATGTTGCTCAATGGCTTCCAGCACCATCAACTGACGGTTGTCAGCGATTTTGAATGGGCGACTCTGGAGGTTCTCGATCACTTGTTGATCCCTAGGCCATATCCTATTTTCAGCTGTTTGGCTATGCAAGAAGTCAACAATGGATTCAGATACCGTTTTGTGTTCCCCATGGCAAAGTTTACTCAAGAGTTCAAAGAACAGTCTGTTCAGGCCTTGAGATTGCTGTCCACAGAGCATCCTCCTTACTAAGTAACTCTCGAGGGCTCGGGTCGACCGGGCTATTTCGCTCTCCGGCATGTCTTCGGTGTACATCCACAAGAGCAGTGGCACGACAACGCCCAGTTCCATCGTCTTGAGTCTCCTTAGGAACCGTTCGCTTCTTGGTTGGCGAGCTTCTTCTATGTCAATGTAAAGCTGACCAGCTTTCTGTATATCTGCGGTCAGTTCTTTTATGTCACGAGAATCTGCTATCAAGACTCGTTTGAAGTTGTTGTACACTCTCTCCGCAATTACGTCAGTTCCTGCGCCTTTGTGTAGCATCTCGGTTTTCATAGCAGTCCAGTAGTGGAGGAAACGGTCCAGGTGTATTCTGGTTAGTCTTCCTTCTTTAGTTCCTCTGCGCCACCACTGATTACTTTCGAAGAAACCCCACAGGTCTCGTGCCTGTTGTTCTTCGTCTACTACGTTTGCTTGATACATGATTTCGTTCTTGATGTGGTCAGACTCCAAGAGTGGCTCAGCTCTGGCATTGAGCACCGCGAATATGAAATGAGGTTTCTCATTGCGATCAAGATTCACTGTGGCCAGTTTCATCTGCTGCAACAGAGTAGTCTCAAGTGCGTTCGCTCTTGGCTCTCGTTCGGCCGGGGCTTGATTTATCCAGTCGCTAATTTGCTGAACGAAGTATTCATATGCCTTGTCTATTTGACGTGCTACACCTCTTGGCGCACCCTCTCGAATAATATCCTGAAATGAACTGCGGTCACTCACATTAGATTGGCGCACCTTCGTTTGATCCTCAGACTTTTGACCCCAAAAATCTTCATCATTCTGGGTCAATTTTTGGAGCCTCTCAGAACGTGAGTTGTCACCGAGGCTTCTGAAGCACTGTTCAGCAGCCCTAATCAACAATTGAAGGGTGGTAAGTCTTTGCTGACCATCGACAACAATGTGCTTTGCCACTTGCCCAGCAACTGTCGGTAGCGCCTGCAAGATTATCGCACCCATGAAATGAGCGGGGAGGTCCGCTCCCGGATTCGCCAGCAATTCATCCACTTTGCTTCTAACATCTTCCCAGAGTGGTCCCCACTGGTCTTCCTGCGTCCACGCATACGGCCTTTGAAAGACTGGTATCCGATAAGATACGTTGCTACCGAAGAGCCTCTTGAGGTTATGTATGCTTGCATCCACTGACATTCTCCTCTCTAAAACAAGAATTCAAAGAGGGTTGATAGCCCTCTCTCTATCCTACTTCCTCTTTGCCCCACGTCAGGATCGTAGTCCATGCTGATGTGGCCCTTGTCCACGAATGAACGGTGAGTTCCGTGCCCCAGCATACCACACCTATCCTGTTAGTATGAACACGCCTTAGTTGAACCCAGCATACGGCCCGGTTTGCCGTCTTCTATCCTGACCATACGTCGCACCCCAGGAACTGTCTTCCAACGGTCTGTGCTGCCGCCATGACGGAATAACTGCCCGCCGCAGGGTCAAGAACGATATCCTGAGGGTCCGACACAGCCTCAATCAGCGCTGCCTGGAGACCCACCGGCTTTCTGTGCGTCACTGTTGGATTGTCGACTGCAGATCGAACACGGGGAACTGCCTCGTCCCATACATCCGGAATATCGTGTCGTTGCCATATGCCTTTGGCACGCACCGGGTTCTTCTGAAGAACAATCAGATGCTCACTGAAACGGCGAGTCCGATAGCCCATCCCCATTCGTTTCTTGTTCCATGTGATCAAGTCAACGATATTGAGCGGCGTGCCCTCCAGCCAGGATTGCAGGCCATTGCACAAATGGAACTTGTCCATCCACAGAAAAAGGTGGCCGGATGGCGTCAGGGCATTCGCAATGCCACGAATGAATTGAGCAATGGTCTCCTCATCCATCTGGGGCAAACTTGACCGCAGTTGGCCTCGGTTCACCCCCTCGTTTCCGTACGCCATCTTGTCGAGAATTCCCCGATATTGAGGGTCGAGGAAACTGACGGGCACAGCCTCAGGAGGCATTGCATTCAGCAGTCGCAGACCGTCAAAGGTATTTTGCCGATTTAAAGGCAATGGCCAATGGGCCACCGGCGTGGGTTTCCGCGCCGCCAGGCGGTCATTGGCCATCACAGACATGGATCACCTCCCGCGAACAATCGTTCCGTGACGCATTGTCGCACAGTGCGTGTGCTGATTCCGTGCCCTCCCCTACGCCACGCCGGGGTCGTAGTCCATGCCGATGTCGCCCTTGTCCACGAATGACCGGTACTCCTCATCTGAGTAGCCCATCACCTGCCTGTAGACGTACTCATTGTCCTCTCCAAGCCGCACGGCGTGCCGCCGAATCTCATACGGCGTGTTCTGCAGGCGGAACCCCACAGTGGGGTTCAGGTGCGTCCCCGCCTCCGGGTGCGTCACCTCCTGGAAGAAGCCGCGTTCCCGCACGTGCGGGTCCTCATGGACGTTGCTCTCATCCATGACCATTCCGGCCGGAACGCCCGCCTCTTGCAGCCGGGTCATCGTCTCCCGCGCATCCTGCTCAATTGTCCACCGCGCGATTGCCTCATCGAGCTCTCGCCGATTCTGATAGCGGCTGAGGCTATCGACAAAGCGGGGATCGTCCGCGAGGCCCGGCTCGCCCATGATCCGGCACAGCGTGCGGAACTCGGCATCGGTTCGGCAGACGATCGTGAGCCATCGCTCCTCGCCGGCGCATCGGTAGACGTTGTGGGGCGCGAGGAATGGGTGGGTGTTGCCCAACTGCGTGCGCACGCGGCCGTTCATGGTGTAGTCCATGACAAAATCGCCCAGGAAGGGGACGAAGTTCTCCGCCGTCGGCGCCTCAATCAGGATGCCCTTGCCGGTTTTGTTGCGATGCCGCAGGCCCATGATGAAGGCAAGCGCGCCGCCAACGCCGCCCGCCGCATCGCTTGGCACGCCGCTGGGCCCCCGGGTGGGGTCCTCATCCGGATACGTGCGCAGCAGGGGGTGTCCGGCCAGCGCCTCCATGTGGTTCCCCCATGTGCGGTAGTTCTTGTAGGGGCCATCGATGCCAAACGCCGGCATCCGGACCATGATCAGGCGCGGATTGATGGCGGAGAGGCGTTCCCACGTGATGCCCAGCCGCTCCATGGAGATGGAGACGTTGTTCTCCAGAAAGCCGTCAGAGGCCGCCACAAGCCGTTCCAGCGCCTCCTGCCCCTCCGCGCTGGTCAGGTCCATGGTGACGGAGAGCTTGTTCCGTCCGTGCGTGTTGAAGATGGCGTTGCGATTCCACGGGCGCTCTCCCGGCTCATCGTCGACGTACCCCATGCCGGTGTTCCGCAGGCGCACCAACTCAAGCGGGGGGCGTGCCATCTGCCCGCGCGTGCTGGTCGCAAAGTGCTTGATGGATTCAATGCGGATGACCTCCGCGCCCCAGTCCGCCAGGTGCATGGTTCCGTACGGCCCCGCCCAGACAACCGTGATGTCCAGGATGCGCAGTCCCTCAAGGGGCAGGCGTCCGGTGCCGGGAACAGGTGAGCCGCTCAAATCACGCCGATCTGTCGTCGTCATGTGGGTGCTCCTTTCTCTCTGTTCGTCTTCCTGTCATGGTGTGGTCGCTTGTGTGCGCGCCAGCGACGCGAACGCGGTCAGATAACGCCCTCGGATCGGAGCAGGCTCACGGCCTCGCCCTCGATCCCGATCTCCCGGAGAATCTCCGCGGTGTGCTCGCCCAGGAGGGGGGCGCGGCGGCGCGGCGGCCGTTCCCCGTCATCAAAGTGGATGCGAGAGTTGAATCCGGGATAGTTCAGCGGCCCGGTTGCGGGGTGATCGATGGTCTGCCAGAAGCCGCGAGCGTTGAAGTCCTCGTCCTTGATGAGGTCCTCGATGGTGTTGACGGGCGCGCCAAGCACGCCGTGCTCCATGCAGGCCCTCTGCACCTCCTTGGTGGTGCGCTCCAGCATCCAGGGGATGAGCGTGGCCTCCCATTCCTCCGCCGCCGCCGGGCGGGAGCGCGCGGCGACGGTGTCCCAGCCGGGCTGCGTCAGGATGTCCTCCGCGCCCACCATGCGCGCCATGTTGGGAAACTGCGCGGCGCCGGCCGTTGTCATGAACAGGCCGTCCAGGCACGGATAGATGCCGCTGCCCAGTCCCAGGCTGGCCCCCGGAGAGACGCGCATGGCGACGTTGTTGTTGTATTGATACCCCAGCAGCCGCTGCATGCGCGCGTCAATGGATTGCAGCGTGACCTCAAAGTAGCTGACGTCGATATTGTCGCCGTGTCCATGCAGTTCCGCGTTGGTCAAGCCCAGCGCCGTGGCCAGGGCCGCGGCGTAGCCCACGTGAAAGCTGGCCATGCGCCCGGCCGTCTTCAGCGGCTCAAGCTCCGGATCACCGGATCCCCACATGTTGCCGCCCATGGCGTACAGCGTCAGGTCAAGCCCCACCCAGTCCTTGTACGGCCCCGTCTTGCCGAAGTTGCTGATGGACGTCATCACCAGCCGCGGATTGATACGGCTGAGCTCGTCATAGCCGAGGCCAAGCGAGGGGAGGAGGTCCGGCGGGAAGCTTTCGACGAGGATGTCCGCGTTGGCGACAAGTTGCCTGATGATCTGCCTGCCCCTCTCCGTCTTGATATCGAGGGTGACGGAGCGCTTGTTGGTGTTGAGGAAGAGGAAGAGGCCGCTCTTCTCCAGGTCCGGCTCATCATGGTAGAAGGGGCCGATGCGGCGCGCCGGGTCTCCGCCGCCCGGCCGCTCAATCTTGATGACGTCCGCGCCGTAGTCGCCCAGAATGCGGGTCGCGAACGGCCCCGCCGTGTAATGCGTCAGATCAATGACGCGGACATCCTCAAGCGGCATGAACATTGTCTACCGACTCCTCCC